>JAJRVO010000211.1 GCA_024277275.1 Chloroflexota bacterium | reverse complement strand
ACAGCTTTGGGGATATCAAGACCCAGCGCAGATTGTACCTCGGCCATATCCGCTTCGGGCGGTGGAGCAATCATCTGGGCCTGCTTTTTATTGGCAAATTGGATTTGCTGAGGCGTTAACCCTTGCTCAATAGATGTTGCCACGTCCTGGCTTCTTGGAGGACGGAAATCCGGTTGTGGATCGTCTGACTTACCTTCTTGATCTGTAGCTTCTGGTGCGTCCTGTATATTTTCTGTGTCCACAAAAACCTCCCGTTTTGGATACTCTGGGTGGAGAATACAATATTATGGCGAGTAGATTATAACACGACATGTTAAGGAAGTGCAAGCTGTTTGGTTTTAATACATAAGACTCATTGCAAACTCCCGCACGTTGGAGTACAATCTAAACATACAAGGTTAAGGCTGAGGCTAAGGCTAAGGCTAAGAGGTTTACCTCAGCCTAACGTAATTTGCAAAGAGAGCGCTATGAGCTTTACCGATCAATGGCGAGTACAACTGAATGATTCGCTGGTTAAGAGCGCCAAATTGGCGACAACCGCCCCTGGCGCTGATTTAAAATATCAACTGATGATTGTTGGATTGCTCTGGCCTATCCGTCAACCTGTTCTCGATTTTGATTTTGAAGCAATGGAGGCTGTGCGGGAACTTACCGGCGACCAGGGTAAGCATATTTTGAAAATGATGCAGCGATGGGAAGGCGACCAACTGGCCGTGGCGCAGAGTCTATCGGCGCGCGCCCTCCAAAGTGGACAGCTTGACGCAGCCCTTAAAAAACTAATCACCCATTTTGACGCCTTCCGTATCTTTGCCGGGCAACTGGCCGGGCAATCTCGCTCTGCCGGCCCGCCCGCGTCGCCAGAGGAGACCCCCACCCAACCCTCGCTTGGGCTGCCCCGGGTTCTGGTTTCTTATGTTCGTAAAGATGGAGAAGCTCTGGCCGCTGAAGTGTATGAACGGCTACGGGTAGACGGTATTCCTGTTTGGGCCGATTTAACCCGCTTTGAAGGGACACGTGACTGGTGGCAGCAAATTACCCAGGCTCTTGACATTGTTGATTTTTTGGTACTGGTGATGACTCCGGCAGCCTTGCAGTCAGAAACGGTACGCAAACAATGGCGATATGCCCAACAAAAAGGGGTTTGCATCTATCCGGTCGCCAAGTCGCTTGACCTTGATTTTTCGCAGTTGCCTCACTGGATACGGCAAATTCATTTTTACAACCTTAATATTGAGTGGTCAAAGTTAATAAAAAATCTAAAGGGTAAGTGTCAAACGCCCTCTATCCCCTTTATGGCCGAAGATTTACCCTCTGATTTTGTGGAACGCCCGGCTGAGTTACAGCAAATCATGGCCCATTTGTTCGACTCAGAACGCCAGGACTCCATTCCCGGCACAATTGCGCTTCACGGCCCGGGCGGCTCCGGTAAAACTGTTTTAACCCACGCCTTGTGCCATAACGATGATATTCGGCAAGTTTTTAATAACGGGATTTTGTGGGTTACGCTCAGCGAGAATCCGGGCGACTTAAGCCGGTACGTTATCGATTTAATTGAGGCGCTTAGCGGCGAGCGACCCGGTTTTACCGGCCTGGATGCAGCCGTGGGGCGGTTGGGCGAACTGCTGGCAGACCGTGATATTTTACTGGTTATTGACGACGTTTGGAATGCGGCGCATTTAAAGCCCTTTTTGCACGCCGGCCCCCGTTGCGCCCGCCTCATTACCACGCGAGATATCTCGGTGTTACCCCCCGAAGCAAAAACCGTTACCGTGGGGGCTATGCAGCTTCATGAGGCTACCGCCCTGTTAAGCAGCGAACTGCCTTTCGGGCATCCGCGCCGGATTCGACAACTGGCCGGCCACCTGGGAGAGTGGCCCTTGCTGCTTAAGTTAGCCAATGGCGCCCTGCGCGACCGGGTCTACAAAAATCGGGAAAGATTATCAGAGGCCCTAACTTATGTTGACAACGCCCTTAGCAAGCACGGCGTGGCAGCCTTTGATAGCCAAAATCCCATAGCGCGAGACCAGGCCATAAGCAAAACGCTTGATATAAGCCTGGAACTGCTGGATGACGCGGAGCGTACTCGCTACAATGAGTTAGCCATCTTTCCAGAAGATGTCCAAATTCCGCTGGCTACTCTGGAGAAACTGTGGGGGGCAACCGGCGGTCTGGATGATTTTGATACCGAAGAGTTATGCGACCACCTGCATGAGTTGTCGCTGGTGTCTCACCTCGACCTGACCACACGTTACGTTCGCTTGCACAAAGTAGTGCAAAGTTACCTGGTCTACCGGCAAAGCAGTAATTTGTCGACTCTTCACAACCAATTTCTTGACGCTTGCCGCCCTCCCCTCTCAATCCCCCCTAAAAAGGGAGAGTTAGAGGAGAGCGACTGGCCCGACATGTCGCCGGAAGAGCCTTATTTGTGGACCTACCTGGCCTACCATCTCATTGAAGCCAACCGGCCCGCTGAACTGGTCAGCCTGGTTAAAAACTTGCGCTACCTGGCAGCCAAAACCCACGCGCGCGGAGTCAACTATGCCGAGATTGACCTGACGATAGCGGAAGATGCGATGCCGGATGATACAGCTCTACCACTGTTGCGCCGGGTACTTTCGCAGACCAGCCACTTGCTGGTTCGCTGCAAAACGCTCAACGAAGTCGCCAACATCCTCCATAGCCGCCTGCTGCATCTGCCGGCATTGGCCCCAATTGCGGTTGCAGCCGAGCCTGATTTGCCCAGACCGCTGCTAACGGCCCGTCACGTGCTGCCCGACCAGCCCGACCCCACCCTGGTTCGCACCTTACGGGGGCATACAGCCGGGGCAATGGATTGCGCCGTTAGCGCCGACGGCTCTACAACCGTTTCTATTGCCAAAGACAGCGTTTTAGCTGTTTGGGACACTGAAACCGGCGCAATGCGCTTTAACCTGACCGAGAGCCAGGCCGACATATGGGGCTGTAACATCAACGCCGATGGAGATGTGGCGGTTGCTTCTTTAAGCGATGGCGGCTTGGCCCTTTGGAACCTCCAAACCGGGAAAAAACTCTTGTCCTGGTCCGGACACCTGGTTGGGGCAGTCAGTTGCGCTGTTAATGCCGACGCCTCTATAGTCGTTTCTGCCTCAAAAGACAAAACCCTTAAAGTGTGGGATGCCCAAACCGGAACCGAACGATTTACCCTGACCGGACATCAACGAACCGTAACCAGTTGCGATATCAGCGCCGATGGCACGGTGATTGTTTCTGCCTCAAACGATGGCACGGTAAAGGTCTGGGATGCCCAAACCGGCATACTGCGCTTCACCCATATGGTGCGCCTGGTAAACATCGGCATCGACCGCCTGACCTTTCTCTCGCAGCGAGATATTAGTTTTAATTGCGCTATTAGCGCCAATGGGGCTTTAGTTGTAGCCACATCATCAATGGGCGCCATCACTATTTTAGATGCAAAAACCGGCGACGAGCGATTCACTTTTACCGGCGATAAGCGAGGCGTAAATGGTTGCGCCCTTAACGCTGATGGCATAGTAATGGTTTGCGCCTTAAATAGCGGCGCGCTTAAAACCTGGAATACAACCACCGGCGATGAATTATTAACTATGGCCGACCATACCCGTGTTGTAAATGATTGCGCTATCAGCGCCGATGGTTCCATAGTTATCTCCGCCTCAGATGATAAAACGCTTAAAGTGTGGGACGCGCAAAGCAAAACAGCGGGACTGGTCGACATTAGCCATACCGGTTCAGCGCATAGCTGCGCCATTAGCGCCGATGGCAACATTACCGTCTCGGCTATGGCTAATAAAATGCTCAAAGTTTGGGATGTAACCAACGCCGCCGAAATATCAACCCTAAGAGGGCATACCCGAAAAGTTAATGGGTGCGCCATTAGCACAGATGGCTCTACTGTTGTTTCCGCATCTCAAGACCAAACGCTTATAATTTGGGATGCCAAAACGGGCGACAGACGCCTGAGATTAACCGGCCATACCTGGGCTATCAATGGCTGCGCCATTAGCGACGACGGTGCAACCGTCATCTCTGCTTCAGAGGATAAAACGCTTAAGGTATGGGATGTCCGCACGGGGGCTGAACGTTTTACCCTGTTGGGGCATACCCGCACCGTGAACGATTGCATTGTAAGCGCCGGCGGGCAGATTATTATCTCGACCTCGGGAGATGGAACGCTTAAAGTTTGGGATGCCCAAACCGGAGCCAAACGTTTTTCCCTGAGAGGGCACACCTCATGGGTAAATAGTTGCGCCGCAAGCGCAGATGGCTCAGTGATTGTTTCCGCATCTTACGATAAATCTCTTAAGATATGGCAAACCGATGACCAGGCCGAACGCTGTACCTTGCAAGGACACACAGCCACTGTAACAGGTTGTGCCATTAGCGCCGATGGAGATATGGCTGTCTCTGTCTCGCGGGATAAAACCATCAGAGTGTGGAACGCTGAAACTGGCGATTGTTTGACCACCTTGTTTGTTAATGAGCCGCTGCTTGGTTGCGCCTGTTCTGCCAATGCCAATTCTATTGTTGCCGTGGGCAGCAGCGGCATCTATTTTTTGCGTCTGGAAAGATAATGCCTTTTTGTCAAATTAATGAACAGAGTCTATAGTTCTTGACAACCTTGTATAGTTGTGATAGTCTTGAGCAAATTTTTATTTTTCTGGTATAATATAGTTGTACAATTTAAACCAAGTCAGTTTTGATAAGCCGGCTCTCACAACTATTTAGTAATGTGGGACATATCCCTATCAAAATAGTGGTATCAAATTAAAACTAACTGGAGCGTTACGTGTCAAAAGTATTATACGTAGAGGATCACCCTGCACAAAGAGATATTTTGGCTCAAATGCTAGAACTTAATGGCTTTGAGGTTGCCGTCGCCAGTGATGGACTGGAAGGTGTAGAAAAAGCGCGGTCCTGGCTCCCCGATTTAATCTTGATGGATTTGAGGATGCCCAAGATGGACGGCTTTGAGGCGATAAAAGTAATCCGTTCAGAGGATAACACCCAGGGCATTCCCATTATTGCCATCTCTGCTTGGGCCAGCGCCAAACACAAAGAACGCGCCCTGGCCGCCGGCGCAAACGAGCACTTCACCAAACCAGTCGATTTAAACCGGCTGTTAACAACCATTGGCCGTTATTTAACGCCTGAATAGGGGTCAGAATTTAGTACATTAAAAAAAGCGACAACTTTAAACAGTTGTCGCTTTTTTATTTCAGTATTTTGGTAACTTCTCAATAATCCGGGGTGGAATGCAGTGCAATGTGAACATTGCCGCAATCTGCATTCCCCTGTTACCCCCAAGTTATTGAGAAGATACGTATTTTGGTAACTACCTACCTTGAGCCAAATACGGCGCTTTAGTACGGGTAATTGGTTATTAGTAATTAGTGATTGGGCCAAATTACCAATTACCATTTACTAATTACCGCTATACTCAACATCTAAGTTAGCACAGCTAGGTAGTT
>JAJRVO010000210.1 GCA_024277275.1 Chloroflexota bacterium | reverse complement strand
TTATGGATCTAAGAAATACTGTAACTGAAATTGTACACCCCAATAATATGGGTAACTATCCTGATAAAGCAGGTAACTTACAGCGAGTATTTTCAGAAACAGCATTTTCCTAATATGATAACCGACTTCCAGACTCAACAATCACCGTGGTGGATAAAATCCCGCTAAATCATCACAAAGGTGTGATAATAAGTGCTAGACACCTTATATCAAAAATTCAGTCAAAGTCTGGATTTACTCCTTCCTCCAAGCTGTGTTCATTGCAAAGCTGCAAATAGCTGGCTGTGCCAAACCTGTTTTAGCAAGATTCCATTTATCACCACGGCTGTTTGTAAACGTTGTGGAACGCCCACGCCTGTCGATGCCCCATTGCTTTGTAGGCAATGCAAAAACAATCCATTACAATATATTGACGGTATCAGAGTGGCCTCATACTTTGAAGACAATCCTATTCGGTCGGCTATTCATGCGCTTAAATATCGCAATCATAGAGCATTTACTGCTGTTTTGGGTGAAATATTGACCAATACCTATCAACAATATTGCCTTGCCGCCGATGTGATTGTTCCCGTTCCTTTGCATAAATCCAGACTTAGAGAGCGAGGCTACAATCAGAGCCGGTTATTGGCTGGGCAGCTTGGCAACCTACTTGGTTTGCCAATAAATACGGTTACGCTTCAACGTATCAGAAAAACAGAATCTCAAATGGCATTGGGGGCAGATGAACGCCACAAAAATGTAGCCGATGCTTTTGCCTGTAGCGACAAACAGCTACAAAACCAAAAAATCCTTGTAGTTGACGACGTATGTACCACCGGCTCAACTCTGGATTTTTGCGCTGCCGCTTTAAAAGAAAGTGGCGCTACTTCGGTATGGGGTCTAACGCTAGCCAAGGCCCGTTGATTTTTTACTATAGAAATTTTCTTTTTCCGCTCCAAGCCGGTCCGTAATTGGCGCTGTGAGTTATGGGCTTGTTTTGGGCCAAGAATAATCCAAATTTGTGTAAGAAAGGAAAGAAAAATGCAATTAGTTCTCAAAGGTAAAAATTTTGTTATATCAGATCGAATTAGAGAGTATGTAGAAAAAAAGATGGAGAAGCTAGATCGCTATTTGCCGGTGATTGATGAAGCTCGCGTTGAGATTACCCAAGAGAAAACAAGAAGCGCCAAAGACAGAAATGTTGTACAGGTAACGCTCCGAACCAATGGCACCATTCTCCGGGCCGAGGATCGTTCTGAGGCCATTTATGCCTCAATAGACTCGGTTGTTGATAAAATTCATCGCCAGATAGTGCGTTACAAAGGCAAGCGAATTGACCGCTGGCAGGGTCATACCAACAAACAACGGTATACCGAAGAGATGCCGGACCTGGATCAGGGCACGCTAACGGCCATTGCAGAAGAGCAAGATCGCAAACTTGTACGGACCAAGCGGTTTTTAATTGACCCCATGACCGCAGAAGAAGCTATAGATCAAATGGAATTATTAGAGCACAATTTCTTTGTCTTTTACAATGCCGATGTGGGGCGGGTAAATGTTGTTTACCGGCGAGCAGATAAGAATTACGGTTTGCTGGACCCGGAACTGGCTTAACTACCACCTGGGCAAAATACCTGGTGAAACCGACAAATAAAAAAGGCGCTCCCCAATCAGGAGCGCCTTTTTATATAGCCCGTCAGTTTGGGTTAGATAGGATAAAGAATCGAAAATAGCGCGTCTATGGCCCAACCGTTACCTGGGCCGAACCACCCTTACTTGACGTGACCGTAACCGTACACGGGCATCCTGTTAGGCCGTATTTTCGATGGTAGTGATCACTTTTTTCTTCCATTGTGCCGCCGGGTGAAGCTGTTAAAACCACGCCAACCTGGAAGCTGCCATCAGAAGTGGCGTCCAGGTGCAGTTCTTTTTTAACAGAATCGTAGGTTGCTTTGGTAATAACAACTACATCGCCCCCCTCAATAACCCCGGTTCTCTCAAGGTTGCGGACAATATTGCTAAAAACATTACCAATAACCGGCCCCAGGAGTAGTAAAATAGCAATGACCACCACAGCTACCAAAACAAGAATCAGGGCATATTCAATTAATCCTTGCCCTTTTTCATTAGAATTATTTTTTAATGAGTAAAACCATTTCATCATAAACCCTCTTTCATTAAACTCAGAAAAAACTTGTCCATAGAGTAATAAACGTAGGGTTCCCTGATTTTTGACTTATGAGAATGCTAAAATGCTACTTGCTACCGTACACACTTGATAGTAGGTTGGGTTGAATGGATAAACACGGACGATCCGCCCAAAACGTGTTGGGTTTCGCTCAAGATTATGCTAAAAAGTGGATAATGAAACCCAACTTGGCCGGATTATCAAATGGTTTTGGCTCAACCCAACCTACTCCTTAAAGATGTACGGTAGTGAAAAATGCTAATAAATAAAAGATGGCTATCAAAGATAAAGTGGGAAAGCCCTACTTAGATTTATTTTCTGTTACAATAAATAACCCTCCTTTCTCCAAAGTTTTCGGCGAGCAAGGAACATACAAAAATCAAGCTCGCACTATCTTTTATGTATAGAGTCTGACAGATTGGAAAAAAGGTATGGGTAGAGGAAAGATCGGAGAGAATTTTAAGATTATGTGGCCCAAAGAAACTTTGCCGTTGTTCAGTCAGTTAGTTTGATATAATTTCCGCAGGCGCAAATAAGTAACAAACATATACCAGCTCATCAAGCTGCATATTTGCAGACCCACCCAGCCGTCTTTGTAACCCTCCAGCAAAAAATAACGCCGGTAAAATTCGCGCCAGGGCATAGTCAGGTACGTCCAGGGTTTGGCCCTAATGCCCTTATCTTTCAGGATTTTTGCCTCAAAATCAATGTAGCGATCTTGTTTGCGCTTAAATTGGGCCAGCGAGTCGTAATTGTAATGAATTAAATGCTCTTTAAGATATTTCGCTTCGCCATCTAACATGACAATTTCGTGGACTTCGCGCTCCGGGTCATATTGGGCGGCGTCAGTTTTCATCAACCGGAGTTGGCAATCCGGATACCAGCCCCCGCCGCGCATGGTGTGTCCCCACATAATATTGTAACGAGGAACCCACCACCCGGCAGCGTCATCCGTTTTAATCACGCGCTGAATTTCGTCGGCCAACTCCGGCGTCACGCGCTCATCCGCATCGACAAAAAAAATCCAGCCTGCCTCCAAAGATTTAGCGTTTTTTAGGGCGTTATTTCTGGCTACGGCAAAGTTTACAAACTTGCTCTGAAAAATCTTAACTCCTAACTCCTCGGCAATTTCCACCGTGCCGTCATCGCTAAATGAGTCTTCCAGAGTTACAACATCGGCCCATTGGACGCTCTTTATACAATCGCCAATGTGACGAGCTTCATTTTTGGTTAGAATAGCGGCTATGATTTTGCTCATATTTTTTTGAGGAAGTAAGGAGTATGAAGTAGGGAGTAAGGAAAAGTTCCCCTACTTCATACTCCCTACTCCCTTCCCTGCCAGATATTTACAACTTGCTTGTAACCCGCCAATCGTTCCGAGAGTTCATCTGCGTTTAGTTTGCCCTGTGCGGCAGCCTTGACGTCGTCGAGAGCTTTGCGTTTCATGCCCGCTTTTACAATTTGTTGAGCCAGCCAAACCTTAAGCGGGTTGTAATATTTGCGGTAGAACAAGTAGCGACTGGTCCACAAATTTATAAAACTGCTCATTTTTATCTGACCCGTACTCTGCCCGCCATAGTGGGTCACTACGGCTGAAGGCACACAATACGCTTGCCACCCCGCCGAGACAATCCGCTTGCTCCAGTCAACTTCTTCAACATACATGTGATACCGTTGGTCCAGCAAACCCGCTTGCTCAATGGCCTCTCGCCGCGCGCACATTGCCGCGCCTAAAGGGTGTCCTATCTGAAACGGCTGCTCATTTTCATACAGCGACCGGGGATAGCGTCCGTTTAAGCGAGACTCAACCAACCGACCCGGCAGCGGCAATAGCTCAATAGCCAGTTGCCACAGGCCGGGAAAGGCAAACGCCCCATGCTGAAACGAGCCATCGCCATAAATTAGCCGCGCCCCGGCAATGCCCGCTTTGGGATTGCTTTGCAGAAAATTGTACAGGTTTTGCAGCGCCCCCGGATGAACTTCGGTGTCGGGATTTAGTAGCAAAACCGCTTTGGGAAGATTGACCCCTCCCCTTAAAGGAGAGGGGGGTAAGTTCGATTCTTGTTCGGCGTCGCAAAAGCCTATGGCTCGTAAGGCGGCGTTGTTTCCCCCGGCAAAGCCCAGATTTTTATCGCAGGCAATCAGCCGGACGTCGGGAAAGTCGCGCCGAAGCAT
>JAJRVO010000209.1 GCA_024277275.1 Chloroflexota bacterium | reverse complement strand
TCTATGCTTTTAAGAATCACCGATGAAATTCTTGAGCGCTTCCCCGGCGCTATTCTAGGCGTGGTTATTGCTCACGGCCTTGACAACGCTACAAATAACGCAGAAATAGATGATTTGCTCAAAGAGGCAGAAACTAAAGTTGCCGCCGAATTGGCCGGCGCGGTCATCATCCAGCACCCACACATTGCCCCCTGGCGAGAGGCGTATCGAAGATTTGGGGCCAAACCCAAAAAGTACCCATCGTCAGTGGAAAGTTTGGTCAGACGAGTCCTAAAAGGGCAAGCTTTGCCGCGCATTAATAAGCTGGTTGACCTTTACAAAGCCGTTTCGCTGCGGTATGTTGTGCCGGTTGGCGGCGAGGATTTAGATAAAATCGATGGCGATGTGCTGCTGACCATCGCCGCAGACAATGAAGCCCCGGTGCGGCTCTTGGGTGACCACGATGAGCGTCCTCCCGACCCCGGCGAAGTCATTTATAAGGACAACATTGGGGCAATTTGTCGACGCTGGAACTGGCGAGAAGCCGATAGAACCAAATTCACCACAGAAACACAGAACGCTTTTATAGTTATTGAAGGGCTGCCTCCAACTGATAGCGCCATAATTGAAAATGCGGTTAGCGAATTGGCGGCGCTTGTTAGCAAGTATTGCGGCGGCGCTGTTACTACAGCAATTTTAAACAAGGAAAAATCTGAAATTGATTTGACGAAGAGTTCTCAAAACATTAACTGTATACTTTTGAAACCCGGAGGATAAAACTTATGACGACCACCCAAGAAATCATCGACCTTGAACAGCAGTACGTTTTGCAAACCTACAAACGCCCCGAATTTGTGCTGGAAGGAGGCGAAGGCGTCTGGCTGTACGACGCCGAAGGCCGGCAATACCTGGATGCCTGTAGCGGCATTGCCGTAAACGCCCTGGGCTATCGCAGCGAAGCTATTGTTGAAGCTATCCGCCAGGGGGCCGAGGGGTTGCTGCACGTCTCTAACCTGTACCACACCGCCCCCCACGCGTTGCTGGCCCGCGACCTGTGCCAGTCTTCTTTTGCCGACCGCGTCTTTTTTTGCAACTCCGGCGCAGAAGCCAACGAGGGCGCGCTCAAGTTTGCCCGTAAATGGGCCAGGTCCAAAGGCCATACTGATAAAACCGGCTTGGTGGCCTTCACCGGCTCGTTTCACGGTCGCACTATGGGCGCTCTGTCCGTCACGGCTACCGAAAAATATCGCGCTCCCTTTGAGCCGCTCATCGGCAACGTCGCTTTTGCCGAGTTTAACAATCTCGACAGCGCCCGCCGGGTCATCGACCAAAACACCTGTGCCGTTATTGTTGAGCCGGTGCAGGGCGAGGGCGGCGTCACCCCTGCCGATCCTGAATTTATGACCGGTCTGCGGGCGCTGTGCGATGAGACCGAGACTTTGCTCATTGCCGACGAAGTGCAGTGCGGGTTAGGGCGCGCCGGCGCTCTCTGGGCCTATGAAGGGTACGGCATTACCCCCGATATGATGACCCTGGCCAAACCGCTGGCCGGCGGCTTGCCAATGGGAGCCATCTTGTTGACCCAGATCGTGGCCGATGCGCTTGAACCCGGCGACCACGGCAGCACTTTTGCCGCCGGTCCGTTGGTGTGCAGCGTGGCTCATGCTGTATTCAAGCACGTCAACACCCCTGAATTTCTGAATGATGTTAAAACCAAGAGCGACTACCTGGCCGCCAAACTGCAAAAAGAAGTGGCCGCGTCGCCGTTAATTGAGCAGGTGCGGGGTAAGGGGTTGATGTGGGGTCTGGTCTCCGTCCCGCCCGCCGCAGATATTGTGACCGAGGCTCGCAATCACGGCTTGATTATCCTGGTCGCCGGGCCAAATGTAGTGCGCCTGTTGCCCCCATTGACCATGACCCAGGCTGAAATTGATATGTTGGTTGAGCGATTGCTGAAAACGCTTGAGGCGATGGGATAAATGGTTGACGTTCGCCGGGCGCGATTAGCCGATGTGCCGCGCATGATGCCCCTGTTAACTGGATACGCCCAACGGGCCGAGATTCTGCTTCGCACCGAGGACGATGTTTATCGCTCTATTCGGGAGTGGGTGGTGGTTGAAACGGATTACAAGATTGTTGGCGTGGGATCGCTGCTGATTATGTGGCGCGACCTGGCGGAGATCCGCTCGCTGGTGGTCAGCCCGGCTTACCAGGGGTGCGGTTTTGGCCGAAAAATGGTCGAGCTGCTGCTTGTCGAGGCCAAATTGTTGCAGTTAGAGCGTGTTTTTGCCCTGACCCGCAAGCCGGGCTTTTTCCTCAAGGCGGGGTTTCAACTCATCCGCATTGAGCGCCTCCCCCGCAAAGTGCGACGAGATTGCGTCTTTTGCTCAATATTTAACGCCTGTGATGAGGTTGGCGTAATCTTGTCGCTCAAAGACGTAGCCATTGCCGGCGATGTTGCTTCTTCGGTCGCGGGCAATCTGAATGGCTCTGCATCCCAATCATTTTTGCCTTTGAACGCTTTTTAAGTCTCAGTAGATCCAAATTGTGGGGAGTGAGGCATCCTCAGATGCCGAATGCCGCCGCATCTGAGGATGCTGGCCCCTCAAAATTGGATCTACTGAGTCTGGCATAAAATATTGATATCGGTGTTGCAAGGTTTCCCCAGAAAGTCCCCCCAACTATTTGACGCAATTGACTTCTGCCATAATATATGTGTAGAATGAGTTGTTCATTTACCCCATCAAGACCGTGAAAGGAACAAATAATGCAAAAGTCCGATCCGCGCTGGCGTAGATTTTGGCAAAACCTGATCTGGTTTGTCGCCACGGTTGTGGCGCTGATTCTCTTGCTTCGATTTCTTCGCAGCCCGGTTGTGCTGGTTGCTTTGTGGGGCGTTGGCGTAGTTTGGGGGGGACTGCTGGCTTACAAATTGAGCCAGATTCTCTTTGGCGCCGATCAACTTGCCGCCGGCGATGAACGATCAAGAATTTACCTGGATCAGGCTGTGGACTACAAAGCCAAAATTAAGAAAGCGGTCAAATCGACATCTGATTCAGCCGGTCACGTAGACCCCGGACAACTGACTGACCAGATTGATGGGCTGACCGGGGCCATAGAAGCCCTGGTCGACCGTATCGGCAGCTTGCGCCGCAACGAGGTTATTCGCCGGGATTTGCAGGCGGTTCCCCAGGCCATCAAGGATTTAGAGGCCCGGCTGGCCTCAGAGAGCGATGCGACTATCAGCGCCCAATTAGAGCGCACGCTGGCCAATCGGCAAAAGCAACTTGAGTCATTAAAGACCCTGCAAAATACCATCAAGCGGGCCGAAATCCAGATAGAAAGCACCCTCTCGCAGTTGGGGACCATCTACTCTCAACTCCTCACCGGTCAATCCACCAGCCACGTGGCTGACTACAACCGTCTCTCTGCCGATGTTGACGAGGAAGTGCGCTTGTTGCAGGATCACTTGGAAGCCTTGCGCGAAGTAAAGTTGGACGAGGAATAAGATGGGACGAATACCGTCTTAATTGAAGTTAGGCTTTTCCGATTTTTAAATGATCCCAAAATGTATGAACAACAATGGTCGTAAACTTAGAAATCTTGAAATTAACGCGAAAAAGCTTTAAAGCATTCCCCAAAATAGCCTTCTGACGCTTAAAACTGACGAATGTCT
>JAJRVO010000208.1 GCA_024277275.1 Chloroflexota bacterium | reverse complement strand
TTGTTTTCTCGGGACATCACAATATCAAAGGCAAAGTTTTTCGCTATCTAGACCGTTTAGGACGGGGTGATCGTATCACCGTGTATCAGGGCGATCGGCCTACTTATTATGCTGTGACAGACAAAGTTATTGTTAGAGAGAGGGGCGAGTTGGCCTCGGTGCGCCGAGAAAACGTTAAGTGGATTGGTCCGGCTGACGAGGAACGACTGACTTTGGTTACTTGCTGGCCCTATGAAACCAACACTCACCGGCTTATTGTGGTCGCCAAACCGGTTCCGCCACCCGCTCCACCAGTAGAGGTTGATCCGTTACTTGTTGAAAATCGCACATCTGCGCCGCAAGCTGTGTCGGTAAAAGATTTTGCTATCCCCGCAGCTATCTTTCCAACCGTATCCTCATCTTCAGGAATTTTACCCATAACGCGGGTTGAAGCCAAGAGCATTAACCTGGACACGCCCGTGGTTGGAATGGGGTGGCTTGCTGTAACCGGAGATATTGTGCCGGTTAAGGATTGGGCGCTTCCAGATAATGCTGCCGGATGGCACAAAGACTCCAGCTTGCCGGGTCAGGGAGGGAATATTGTTCTGTCCGGACATCACAACACCGGCGGCGAAATTTTTCGTTACATTGTTGATTTAAATCGTGGCGATAGCGTTACTGTGTATACAGGGGATCAACCTTACAGGTATATCGTTGTCGACAAACTTATTTTGAAAGACAAGGATGAACCCGTAGCCGTGCGCCGCGAGAGCGCTCGCTGGCTTGGCCCAACCACTGAAGATCGGTTGACACTGGCCACCGGCTGGCCTTATACCGGCAACACGCATAAGGTTATTGTGATTGCTCGCCCGGAAGGGGAACTTCGGGCGGATTGAGAGTGTTTTTAACCGCACTATTCCCAAACTGGGGTTTATAAATAAGAATAAAAAAGGTAAACGCGGCAAATGACACAACCAGCCAAACCCAAATCCGCTAAAAAAACACAAAGACAACCCCAGGCAGGGGGTGTCAAATCAGAACAGTCTTCTATGTGGACCAGAGTGCCACCGCGTCTTCGTAAAGGGTTGGTATTACTGATGATTCCGCTTCTGGTTGGGCTGGGTCTTTTTTTGTTTATTTATGGCCTGCTGGCAGATGCCAGCCTGTCCCCCCCACCCCCACCCGCCGGCAACGACCCCACCCAAAAAACCGCCGTCATTGTCGACCAGCTTAGCGACAGTTATCCTAACCCGGAATTCATTGAGACTGCGACACGGGTATTAACCCAAGCCAACTACAGCGTTACCTATATGGTCCGCAAAGATGTAACCGTTGATTTTTTCCGCTATCTGCCCACCCAGGGTTATGATCTTATTCTGCTTCGGGTTCACTCTGGGATTGGGGTGGCCGTTGGAGATGGAGAGGTTGAAAATACGGCAGCTGTGGCCTTTAGCGCCGGTGAGATGGTCAGCGATAAATATCCTCGAGAGCGTAAGAACCGTTTGATAGGCGCTTTTGAAACCACAGCGGAGCAGACCGCTTATTTTGGCATTGGGTTAGACTTCTTGAAGCAGGAGCTTCAAGGGGATTTTGATGGCGCAACCATTTTGGTGATGGGCTGCGAGGGACTGCGCGTAGACAATACAGCCCAACTCTTTCTTGATAAAGGGGCGGGGGCTGTCATCGGCTGGAACAATTTGGTTACGCCTCAACATACCGACCGGGCAACGCTGTATCTGCTGGAACAATGGTTAACTGAAGAAAAACCTTTGCCCGTAGCTATGTTTGACACCCGCACCAACATTGGCCCTGATCCCCAATACCAAGAGACGGAATTACAGGGTAAATGGCAGTTGGATTGAGAAATAAATCTCAGTTTCGATATGTCGTCATAATGCCGTTAGAAACCACTTTTTTATCCCCAAAAGAGTATTATCCCCAATAATTCTAAATCTCTATCTTCTCTTGATGGGGATAATTAGCTTTGTACCCGTCCGCAAACTGCGAGGATCATCGATGCCGTTTCTGGTAGCCAGAGTTTCAACGTTTACTCCGTATTGTAGGGCAATCTTTAACAACGTGTCGCCGGATTGCACCACGTAAATCATCGGAGTGGGGGTTGGCGTTGGCGTTGGCGGCGGGGTGGCGTCGGTGGGCCGCAAAACGGCTTTGGTGGTAAAGTGGAAGCTATCCAGAATTGCTTGAAATCCGGGTTCTATAGAATTCCATTGTTCTGCCGGGGCTATGGCTACTATATAGTAGCCCACCCCATTTTTGCTGGTTGTGGCTATGGTGGACAGCGCCGGTCCGCCTAGCTGTTCGTGGTTAAAACGGATATTGGTCGATTGCCAGGGTTGCCCCCCAATAATCACAGTATCTGTGTTCAATACCTGGCTATCTGGCGACAAGTCGGCCTGAATACGGGTTAATAACTCAGCCGTATTGGTGGTGTTATCGGCTGGGATGCCAAACCAGATTGCAGCCTCTTGTAAATTATCAGGATCAAGCCCATCAGCCGATGGGGATAGTATAACCTGAAGCCCTTTCTCTCTTTGTCGCCATGCTCTGGGATACGTCAAGCCAAATCCCAGTCCTTTGTGCGTTAAGTCACTCAGCGCAGATGGGTCTGGGGTTCCGATAAGAAAATCTGAGGGGGTTGCTGCCGGCTTGGGGGTGGGATACTCGCTTACAGAGTTGCTCCTAAAGCTAAAATCGTAACCAATCAGCGTCGACAAAGCCACAAAACCGATCAGAGCAGAGATAAGCGCCAGCAAAAAAGTAATTACTGCCAGCGAAACAATATTAGGATTGGATCTTCTGTTTCCTTTGAACATTTGATAACTCCCGGTACGATATCATATTCCTTTTGAGTCAGGTTGCCAATTTATACCCTTTTATTTAATCCCTACTCGTTACTTTATCTCCAAATCCCCCAGGGCTGTTCAGTTCTCACCAATCGCTGGTGATTTTACCGCCAAGAACGCAAAGATCGCCAAGATTTTTATAAATTCTTTGCGTCCTTGGCGTTCTTGGCGGTTCAAAAAATACACCGCATCTTAGAACTGAACAACCCTGCCAAATCCCCTAAGCCCGGCAAATTTGGCGCTGTTTAGCCGCCAGTTTGAGTAGTTACCCGTACTCTTAATTTTTCGTTAAGAATTTCTTAATAGTTTCATAAGAAAATGGACCTAAAATATAGCAAAGTATGGTTAAACTG
>JAJRVO010000207.1 GCA_024277275.1 Chloroflexota bacterium | reverse complement strand
TAACATTCTGAAAGCCAGAGAATAGGACACAGATTTTCGCAGATAAACACAGATTATGGTAAAAAATTAAACAAAAATCTGTGAAATCTGTGTTCATCTGTGTCCCATAAAAATGTTACTTTATGGCCGTTGGCAGTATAACAGCAGAGATGATGTGGTGCAAGAAATCCTTTCTGCATCCGGTTTGCGCAACTGGCCCAAAAATGAACATGATTTTTTTCGCTATTTCAATAGTGGAGTTTTGCTTGCTTCAAAATCTCATAAATCGGCGCTAGAAAGATTTGATCCGGTGATGGCCGCGAAAATAAAGAACTTCAGCCATTTCTACGACCAGAACTACATTAATTTTCTCGTCCAGTCTCAAGATGTTCCGTTCCAGAGTCTCACGGCACAGTTTAATTGTATGAACCTCATTTTGTCTGACTTCAGACAGCGTTACTCAGCCGATTTCATTCATTATGCCGGTACAGGATTCGTTTCAAACCAATCTAAAAGTTCCTATTCAGATATAATCCGGCTGCGTGACATGCAAATAATATGCGATTACGCCACTTTGTACGGCAAAAGGTTATCTTTTTACTATCTTGGCGTAAGATGCCAGATGTGGTTTCTTGACAAGAAACTAAGCATTGAGGACTATTTGCAAAAGCTGCCCGGATTTCTTGTCTCTTCAAAATTGTACCTAAACAAAGTTGTTACTGCGCCAAAATATCTCCTAAAGCGACTTTACAGGCGCATCCGCCCCAGGTCCATTCAAGATGCTTACAAGTTAAAACATTCTGTACAAACAGACAGGGTAATAGCCATACTATCGCAATTCAATGGGCAAGAAATCTCCGGTAAACTATTCGAGTTGGATAGCTCTAAGCATTTGCCTCAATTTACAGCAATAGAAAAGCAATATAGTCGGGGGAATATTGGCGTAGATATTGTAGCTAAATCGGATAGTGAGGATTGGCTGGTTGACATTAAACTTGGTCCGCCTCATTCATCACACCTGGATGCTCTTAAACAAAAATGGCAAGCATATGGAAATTCGCAATGCTGGCTGATAACTTTGAGTGAAAACCGTGTCCACCAAAACACAGCCAAACAATTGGGCATATTGTACTCTTCAACCAAAGAAATTGAGCAGTTAGAAAATTTTCTCCAAAAAAACAAACCTCCTCAGACACAAACATTTCTCATCTGAGGAGGTTCAACTTCTCTGGTTTGGAAACAAGAGGTTTTTGCCCCTGGCTACTAACCCGCTGTCCACCCCAAATCAATCATTACGGGTGAGCCGCTCATTGCCGAGGCTTCGTCTCGACACAGAAAAACCGCCAGCCCGCCGACTTCTTCCGGCTCAACCAGACGCTTAATAGCCGCCGGTTTAAGCATAACCCCCTCAACCACTTCAGCTTCAGAGATGCCTCGTGTGCGGGCCTGGTCGGTAATTTGGTTTTCGACCAGGGGAGTGCGCACGTAAGCGGGGCAAATGGCATGGACGGTAATGCCATAAGGGCCTCCCTCCAGGGCGGTGGTCCGGGTCAAGCCCAACAAGCCGTGTTTGGCAGAGATATAGGCGCTTTTGAAGGGCGAAGCTCGCACGCCATGAACAGAGTCGATGTTAATGATGCGGCCCCAATTTTGAGCTTTCATTGAGGGCCAGGCATAGCGCGTGAGTAAGAAGGGCGCGGTCAGCATGAGGGCAATCATTTTGTCCCAGGTGTCTTCGGGAAAGGCTTCAACGGGGTCGATATGTTGAAAGCCGGCGTTATTAACCAAAATATGAACCGTGCCAAACTCTTCCACAGCGCCGGCAATGAGCGCTTTGCAATCAGCCCGTTGGCTTAAGTCGCCCTGTATAAAGAGCGCGTTCAATCGCTCGGCGGCGGTCATACCCCCTTCAGCGTTTATATCGCTGATGACAACTTTGGCCCCTTCGACGGCAAAACACTCGGCGGTAGCCAGGCCAATGCCGCTGGCCGCGCCGGTTACTACAACTACTTTATCCTGCATTAATTTATCCGTCATTGGATAACTCCTTTTATACGATTTTGGATTTTCGATTTTGGATTTTGGATTAGGCCAACAGTAACATGATTTTGAGCCAATGTCAATGAAATTTGGACTTACTTTTGTTTCTGTCAAGTGTTTTGGCGACTTGTTCAGAGTATGATATACTATACATCGTTTGCGCCAGTCCAAACCACAAAGGGGTGTTCTGATTTTAGCTTGGTCTTATGGCTCAACTTTGACTAATCCCCGTTTTTTATATATTTTTCCCGGCTCAAAATATTCGTATGGGGTTCCAAAAAGTCTATCATAGGAACCGCCTATTAAGCGAGGCTTCACACGCGCCCTATAAAACTCTACAATGAGGGAGCGGGGGGAGCATAGCTACGGGCGTCGAAACGAAACGCCTTCGCTTACAGGAGCAGGGGAGTAGAAAAGAACCCCCAATCCAAAATCTAAAATGATTTTATAGGAGATATGCATTTTGCGCATTTTACTCAAAATCTCTGGGTTTATTGACGAAATGTCGGAATGGTCCGGTAAAATAGCCGTCTGGGTTGTTCTTCTGGTTGTTGCAATTGGGTTTTATAATGTATTTGTGCGCTATGTAGGGCGATTCACCGGCATTCAGTTGTCCTCAAACGTTTACATTGAATTGCAGTGGTATTTGTATTCAATAATCTTCTTTTTGGGATTCCCTTACATTTTAAAACATGGGGTAAATGTGCGGGTAGACATTTTATACGCCCGCTGGAGTGAGAAAACACAAGCCTGGGTAGACCTTGTGGCAACGGTGTTGCTGCTGATTCCCCTTTGTATTATCGGCTTTTATGTAACCGTTAATCCGGTCTTAATCTCGTGGGGGCGGCTGCCCAATGGAACATGGGACACGTGGGAGTTATCACCCGACCCGGCCGGCCTGCCGCGAGCGCCGATTAAATCAATGATCCTGGTGGCTTTTGGCATGTTACTGCTTCAGAGTATCGCGCAGGTTATTAAATACATAGCTATTATAACCGGACACAAAGAGGTAAGCGCTGCGCTTAAAGCAGAATTAGAAGAATTTAAGGCTTAAGGGGAATTTATATGGGCAGTTATGAATGGCTGGCGATAGCCATGTTTGTCGGCTTCTTTTTTTTACTGATGAGCGGATACCCGGTTGCCTTTTCATTTGCCGGCGCAGCCATTATATTTGGCGCAATCGGGTTAATGTTAGACGCTTTTGATTTGAGGCGGCTGTTACTATTATCTAATCTCTGGTTTGGCACAATGTCTAACTTTACCCTGTTAGCGGTGCCTTATTTTGTTTTTCTGGGCGCGGTGCTGGAAAAAACAGGGATGGCCGAGGAATTACTGGAAACGGTGGGTATTCTGCTGGGGACATTGCGCGGTGGGGTGGCCCTGGCTATTGTGGTGGTCGGTACGCTGCTGGCGGCCACTACCGGGGTTGTGGCCGCTACCGTAATTGTAATGGGTATGCTCTCCCTGCCGATAATGCTTCGCTACGGTTATGATAAAAAACTGGCCAGCGGCATTATTGTGGCGACCGGCACATTGGCCCAGGTTATTCCTCCCAGCCTGGTGCTGGTGGTGTTAAGCGACCAAATCGGCGTTTCGGTGGGCGACCTGTTTATGGGGTCGGTCATTCCCGGCTTGATGTTATCCGGCTCTTACGTATTGTACGTACTGATTTTAGCCAATCTCAGGCCCCATATGGCCCCCCCCCTGCCGCCGGAAATACGCGCTGTGGCGGGCCTTGAGCTGGCTATGCGGGTCATAAAAGCAGTCCTGCCGCCGGTTTTTCTGATTTTTGCCGTATTAGGCAGTATCTTTTTTGGGGTAGCTACCCCTACCGAAGCCGGCGCGGTGGGCGCGGTGGGCGCCACCCTGTTAGCTCTTCTGTACGGAAAATTAAGCCTGAAACTCTTAAAAGATGCCGCCCATTCTACAGTTAATATCACCTCTCTGGTCATTATGATCCTGTTTGCGTCATCGCTCTTTAGCCTGGTATTTGACGCTCTGGGAGGCAAGGCTTATATCACCAATTTGCTTGTCGGCATGTCGGGCGGCTGGCTGGCCTTTATGATAATCAGCAATATCGCCATCTTTTTCATGGGAATGTTTCTGGAGTTCATAGAAATTGCGTTTATTGTTTTACCGCTGTTTGTGCCGGCAGCCCAGATTTTGGGTATTGACCTGGTTTGGTTTGGCGTGGTAATGGGCATCAACCTGCAAATTGCCTTCATCTCACCGCCGGTTGGCTTTTCATTGTTCTACCTGCAAAGCGTTGCTCCTAAAGAAGTGAGTACGGGCGACATTCACAGAAGCGCCTTTCCCTTTATGGCTATTCAGCTTGCGGTACTGATTTTGGTGGTGGTATTCCCCCAAACTGTAAGCTGGCTGGTTGAGATTGCATATAAATAAACTGTCAGGCAATATGCGCAAAAAAGGTGAGCGTCCAAATTGGACGC
>JAJRVO010000206.1 GCA_024277275.1 Chloroflexota bacterium | reverse complement strand
GCAGACCGAGCAGTAACTAAAAAAGTTTGATATGTTAGGAGGACAACGTATGGCTAGAAGAAAAAGCAAGGGCAAAGGTTTTAAACTTGGCGGTGGAGGAGGAGGTGGTGGTGGGATGAACCTCCCCGGCGGAGCAAAAGGGGGAATGGCAGGCCAGTTGCAGGCTATGCAACAGCAAATGTTAGAGGCCCAAGAATCTCTTGGCGATAAAACTGTTGAGATTAGTTCCGGCGGTGGGGCTGTCACCGTGGTGATGACGGGTCACCAAAAACTTGAGTCTATCACAATTGATCCGGAGGTGATAGACCCGGAGGACGCGGAGATGTTGCAGGATTTAATTATGGCCGCCATCAATGAAGCCGTTGAAGCCTCACAAAATTTAGCCGCCGATGAGATGGGCGCAATTACCGGTGGGCTAAACATTCCGGGTTTGTTTTAGTTTAGGAGATTGGAAACTTTAGGCTGCATAATCTCTTAACCTCTAATCGCTCCGATTTGAGAAAGTTGGTTCTCTATGCAAGTAACACCTGTTCCTGTAACAAAGTTAATTGATGAATTTTCTCGATTGCCGGGTATTGGGCCTAAAACTGCCTCACGCCTCACCTTCTACCTGTTGCGTAATCCGGCAGACCGAGCCGTAGCTCTGGCTGAAGCTTTGCAAGAGTTGCACCAAAAAGTATTATTCTGTTCACAGTGTTTCAATATTGCCGAAAATGACCCGTGTTCAGTGTGCAGCAATGAGCATCGAGACCAGAGCATACTCTGTGTGGTAGAAGAACCCCTGGACGTGTTGGCCATTGAGCGCACGCGAGAGTATCAGGGACTTTATCATGTATTGCATGGCGCAATTGCTCCCACCGAGGGTGTTGGCCCGGAAGATTTAAAGATTGCGGAATTAGTTGGACGCGTACAGTCCAGCGAAACAGAAGTCCGTGAAATCATTGTAGCCACAAACCCTAACCTGGAGGGAGAAGCCACGGCTATGTATATTGCACGTCAGTTTGAAGGAGGAAGTGTGAAGCTGACTCGATTAGCGCGGGGCTTGCCTGTAGGCGGTGATTTGGAATATGCAGATGAAATCACATTAAGCCGGGCGTTGAGTGGCCGCAGCGAGATATAAATTTTGTGGGTTTATGCCCCTATTTATAGGTAAACCTTAAAAAGACGAGGATTTGCTAAATAATTTAAAATTGGGGCTTGACAAGCATCTTGAGATGTGGTATCATCGCTTTAGTTGTTGAGTGCAGCCAAGCAAAAAATTGTTTGGGACTTGACAAAGAAGGCAAAATGTGGTACACTATTCTTTAGCCTTTAGCGAAGAATATGAACTCGTCTACAGGTTTTGTAGAAAGTTCTATGACAACAGAAGGGGGACAAAAGTCTAAATAGGTAAGTGTTAAAACCTACAGGATTTTTATGTCTCCGCCGGCATCCACTTTTGGAAAAGGGTGTCGGTTTTTATTTGTCAATTTGCAGGTTGTTTAACAACGAACTTTAACAACTAAAGAGTGACAGGAATTAAGCCAGTGTGATTGGTCTCAAACTCTTGACCTTTTTCAAGTGAGAGACCTTTGTAAACAAAGGATTTTGCTTGAGTAAAATTTTACGGAGAGTTTGATCCTGGCTCAGGATGAACGCTGGCGGCGTGCTTAACACATGCAAGTCGAACGTGAAACCCGATACTTGTATTGGGGAGTAAAGTGGCGAACGGGTGAGTAACACGTTGGTGACCTGCCCCGAGGTGGGGGATAACCGTGGGAAACCACGGCTAATACCCCAGATGTTAAGGAGTTTAGACGCCCTTAACTAAAGTTCCGGCGCCTCGGGAGGGGCCTGCGGGCTATCAGCTTGTTGGTGGGGTAATGGCCTACCAAGGCAAAGACGGCTAGGGGGCGTGAGAGCGCGACCCCCCACAATGGAACTGAGACACGGTCCATACTCCTACGGGAGGCAGCAGTGAGGAATATTGCACAATGGGGGCAACCCTGATGCAGCAACGCCGCGTGAACGATGAAGGCTTTCGAGTCGTAAAGTTCTTTTCTGAGGGAAGATAATGACGGTACCTCAGGAATAAGTCCCGGCTAACTACGTGCCAGCAGCCGCGGTAAAACGTAGGGGGCGAGCGTTATCCGGATTTACTGGGCGTAAAGCGCACGTAGGCGGCGCTGTAAGTTGGGCGTGAAAGCTCTCGGCTTAACTGAGAGAGGTCGTTCAATACTGTAGTGCTTGAGGTTGGAAGAGGAGAGTGGAATTCCCGGTGTAGTGGTGGAATGCGTAGATATCGGGAGGAACACCAGTGGCGAAAGCGACTCTCTGGTCCATACCTGACGTTGAGGTGCGAAAGCGTGGGGAGCGAACGGGATTAGATACCCCGGTAGTCCACGCCGTAAACGATGGATACTAGGTGTAGGAGGTCATTTACCCCTTCTGTGCCGAAGCTAACGCGTTAAGTATCCCGCCTGGGGACTACGACCGCAAGGTTAAAACTCAAAGGAATTGACGGGGACCCGCACAAGCAGCGGAGCGTGTGGTTTAATTCGATGATACGCGAAGAACCTTACCTGGGCTTGACATGTTGGTAGTAGTGAAGCGAAAGCGGATCGACCCTTCGGGGAGCCATCACAGGTGCTGCATGGCTGTCGTCAGCTCGTGTCGTGAGATGTTGGGTTAAGTCCCGCAACGAGCGCAACCCTCGTCGCTAGTTACAAGTGTCTAGCGAGACTGCCGGTTTCAAACCGGAGGAAGGTGGGGATGACGTCAAGTCAGCATGGTCTTTATGTCCAGGGCTACACACACGCTACAATGGCCGGTACAATAGGTTGCCACACCGCGAGGTGGAGCTAATCCCCAAAGCCGGCCTCAGTTCGGATTGCAGTCTGCAACTCGACTGCATGAAGGCGGAGTTGCTAGTAACCGCGCGTCAGCAATAGTGCGGTGAATGCGTTCCCGGGTCTTGTACACACCGCCCGTCACATCATGGAAGTCGGTAACACCTGAAGTCGGTGACCTAACCGAAAGGAAGGAACTGCCTAAGGTGGGACCGGTAACTGGGATGAAGTCGTAACAAGGTAGCTGTAGCGGAAGCTGCGGCTGGATCACCTCCTTTCTAGGGAATATTCTAACAACTAGCCATTTTTAAATGGTTAGTTGTTAGCAGAACCCAATTAATAACTCAGATTTAATGATCAATCATCTGAAATTCCTGTCACTTTTTAGTTGTTAAAGCTATAGATTGTTTTGGGCCTGTAGCTCAGTCGGTTAGAGCATCCGTCTGATAAGCGGAAGGTCAGTAGTTCGAGTCTACTCAGGCCCACTACGAGTTACGGGTTCTTAAGATTTTGGGTGAGTTTTTCGGGTTACAAAAAATCCGATATACAAACCCTAAAGCAATTTGCGGGGATGTAGCTCAGTTGGGAGAGCGCCTCCCTTGCACGGAGGAGGTCAGGGGTTCGAGTCCCCTCATCTCCACACGCTATTTGACAATTTAGTTGAACGATAGTAGTATATCGGTTCCATAAAATAATCAAACAAGCGGATTATATGAGAATTTTGATCTCTGTAGAAACATAATAATTGTAAAGCGGACATATTGAGGGACTTTTAAGAACCTGGCAATATGCCGGGTTTTTTTGTCTCCTAATAGGGTTGTTTGGTGATGAGTGATGATTAAAGTTGATTTAGTCGTTACTCATCAACAAGCAACCGCCCTTTATAAGATAAAGGGTGCTTGTTGGGTAAGGTAGTACTTTAAAAACTGAATAGAACGAATAGTTCAATAAAGCCAAAGTAAACACGTGTGATTAAGCTACTAAGGGTACACGGGGGATGCCTTGGCGTCAAGAGCCGATGAAGGACGTGGTTGACTGCGATAAGCTTCGGTGAGTCGTCAGCAGACGTTATTAACCGAAGATTTCCGAATGGGGAAACCCACCTGAGCTAATCCTCAGGTATCCCTGGCTGAACACATAGGCCAGAGGAAGGGAACCGGGTGAACTGAAACATCTAAGTAACCCGAGGAAAAGAGATCATTCCGTTAGTAGTGGCGAGCGAACGCGGATCAGCCCAAACCACTGTGCTTTTGTGCAGTGGGGTTGTAGGACCCGGCATTGGAGTTACAAACCTGCTTGTTAGTAGAACTGTACTGGAAAGATAGACCATAGAGGGTGACAGTCACGTATACAAAAACGAGCAGACTCTAGCTGGTGTTCCTGAGTACCACGGGGCACGCTAACCTTGTGGGAAACCGGGGGGCCCACCTCCCAAGGCTAAATACTCTTGACGACCGATAGTGAACAAGTACCGTGAGGGAAAGGTGAAAAGAACCGCGGTGAGCGGAGTGAAATAGAATCTGAAACCGTGTACCTACAATCAGTCGGAGCCCTATGCCTGTTTGAGAGCAGGAATGGGTGACGGCGTGCCTTTTGGAGAATGAGCCGACGAGTTACTTTCTGTGGCAAGGTTAAGCTAGTGACAGGCGGAGCCGTAGCGAAAGCGAGTCTGAATAGGGCGATACAGTCGCAGGGAGTAGACACGAAACCTGGTGAGCTAACCATGGTCAGGTTGAAGCGGGAGTAATGTCTCGTGGAGGACCGAACGGGTATACGTTGCAAAGTGTTCCGATGAACTGTGGTTAGAGGTGATATGCCAAACGAACCAGGAGATAGCTTGTTCTCCCCGAAATAGCTTTAGGGCTAGCCTCATACGTTTAGTACCGGAGGTAGAGCACTGGATTGGCTAGGGGGCCTATCGCTTACCAAACCAAACCAAACTCCGAATGCCGGTACTTTAGAGTATGGGAGTCGGACAGTGAGAGATGAGTTTCATTGTCGAAAGGGAAACAGCCCAGATCGTCAGCTAAGGTCCCTAAGTTATGACTAAGTGGGAAAGGATGTGAGACTACTGAGACATCCAGGAGGTTGGCTTAGAAGCAGCCACCCTTTAAAGAGTGCGTAATAGCTCACTGGTCTAGTGGTCTTGCGCCGAAAATGTAACGGGGCTCAAGTCATACACCGAAGCTACGAATTTCATCTACAGGCTTGGTAACTAGAGCTGGAAACCTTCTTTCTTTCATTAGAATGAAGGTTATGAGGCTCAAAAAATGTCAAGTCTTATCGGGATGGAGTGGTAGGGGAGCGTTCTGCAGGAGATCAGAAAACATGGTTGACCGTGAGGACAACTTTTGGTCTGCAGAAGTGCGAATGTCGGCATGAGTAGCAAAAAGCATGTGAGAATCATGTTCGCCGTAAGTCTAAGGTTTCCGACGGAAGGTTCGTCCGCGTCGGGTTAGTCGGGCCTAAGCCGAGGCTGAGAAGCGTAGGCGATGGACAACAGGTTAATATTCCTGTACCACCAGTGTGGAGTGATGGGGGGACACAGAAGGGTAGGCCAGCCGGGTGATGGATGTCCCGGTGCTGAACTCGTAGGGCGATGATCCTCGTAGGAAAATCCGCGAGGGGAGTCTGAGGGGTTGTATGCGGTGCCCATAGGGCCGGAAGTGGTTAAGCCCAAGCTGTCGAGAAAAACCTCTAAGTGTTGAAACTCTGGTGCCCGTACCGCAAACCGACACAGGTAGACGGGTAGAGAATACCAAGGCGATCGGGAGAACCCTCGTTAAGGAACTAGGCAAAATAGATCCGTAACTTCGGGAGAAGGATCGCCCTGGCCGGTGAAAGGTGTACACCTGGAGCTGGTCGGGGCCGCAGTGAAATGGCCCTGCCGACTGTTTAACAAAAACACAGGTCTCTGCAAACTCGCAAGAGGAAGTATAGGGGCTGACGCCTGCCCAGTGCCGGAAGGTTAAGGGGAAGGGTGAGAGCTCTGAACTGAAGCCCCGGTGAACGGCGGCCGTAACTATAACGGTCCTAAGGTAGCGAAATTCCTTGTCGGGTAAGTTCCGACCCGCACGAAAGGCGTAACGAGTGGGGCACTGTCTCAACGAGGGACTCGGTGAAATTGAACTATGCGTAAAGATGCGCATTACCCGCAGAAGGACAAAAAGACCCCGTGGAGCTTTACTGCAACTTGATATTGAGTTAGGGCTTGGTTTGTGTAGGATAGCTGGGAGGCTGAGAAGCTGGCACGCCAGTGTCGGTGGAGCCGTTGTTGAAATACCAGCCTGATTAAGTTTTGGCCCTAACGGCTGGCCGTGATCCGGCAGCCGGACAGTGTCTGGTGGGCAGTTTGACTGGGGCGGTCGCCTCCGAAAGGGTAACGGAGGCGCCCAAAGGTTCCCTCAGGCTGAATGGAAACCAGCCAAAGAGTGTAAAGGCATAAGGGAGCTTGACTGCGAGACCTACAAGTCGAGCAGAGACGAAAGTCGGGCTTAGTGATCCCACGGTACCGAGTGGAAGGGCCGTGGCTTACCGGATAAAAGCTACCCCGGGGATAACAGGCTAGTCTCCCCCAAGAGTTCACATCGACGGGGAGGCTCGGCACCTCGATGTCGGCTCGTCGCATCCTGGGGCTGGAGTAGGTCCCAAGGGTTGGGCTGTTCGCCCATTAAAGCGGCACGCGAGCTGGGTTCAGACCGTCGTGAGACAGGTCGGTCTCTATCCTCTGTGGGCGCAGGTAATTTGAGAGGGGTTGCCCCTAGTACGAGAGGACCGGGGTGAACCGACCGCTGGTGTGCCAGTTGTTCCGCCAGGAGCATTGCTGGGTAGCTACGTCGGGCAGAGATAACCGCTGAAAGCATCTAAGTGGGAAACTTGCCTCAAGATGAGATTACCATCCGGTTTTAATCCGGGAGAGGCCGCTGGTAGACTACCAGTTTGATAGGTGGCATGTGTAAGGGCAGCAATGCCTTCAGCTAAGCCATACTAATGGCCAAAGGCTTAATTTTTTCTGCGTGTTTCTTTGGTATTGAACTTATTCGTTCTATTTAGTTTTTAGGGTACTACCCGAATATGATTTTAGATTTGCGATTTTGGATTTACGATTGACTAAAGCCTAAGTCGTCCTTCCAAAATCCAAAATCTAAAATCCAAAATTGTAAAAGAGTCTTCTTGGTGATTCTAGCGGCGGGGGTACACCCGGTCCCATCCCGAACCCGGTAGTTAAGCCCGCCAGCACTGATGGTACTTGAGGGGCGACCCTCTGGGAGAGTAAGCCATTGCCAAGAGGACTTTTTTTATTTTCTTAATATAAGGTACTTTGCCAGAACTAAGACGAGGTGTTACAATTCTGGCGTGAGTTTATTTTGCTTGTGCGATAAGGATTAATTATAATTACCAAAGAGATATTCCAACACAATTGTTGGAATATCTCTTTGGTAATTTTTTTAATAGTAGGCGCGGTCTATTATGAATCAAGATATATTTCGAGAATTTAGTATTAGAGGCGTCGCCGACCAAGAACTAACCGATGATATAGTTGCAGTGATTGGACAGGCTATCGGTACTTTCTTGAAACATCAAGAAAAATTCACGCTTCTGGTAGGCCGAGATGTTCGCAATAGTTCGGCCCGGATTAGTCGGGTACTTATAGATGGACTTATTCAAACCGGCGTACAAGTAACTGACATTGGTCAGGTTCCCACCCCTGTACTCAACTTTACCGTTGACTCACAGCAGGGTGACGGCGGAATAATGATTACTGCTAGCCATAATCCACCGGAATATAACGGTTTCAAAATTCGTACTGATCACATTCTAAGCGGCGATGAATTGCAGAAAATTTGTCGCATCATACAAACTGAAGATTTTGCATCTCCTGTTGCTTCGGAGCTATCGGATAGAAGTATAAATAGTATTGATCCGCTGCCAGATTACCTCGGACAACTTAAAACTTTAGCCCAACCGTTATCCTTTAAAGTTGTGGTTGATGGCGGGAACGGAACTAACGGGCCAATTGTGTGTCAATTACTGCGTGATTTAGGCTGTGAAGTCACTGAATTATATTGTGAACCGGATGGCAATTTTCCCAACCGCAACCCGGACCCTACAAAATCTGGTGCTGTTGCCGATTTATCGGCGCTGGTTCGCTCAGAAGGGGCAGACTTAGGTGTAGCCTATGATGGAGATGGTGATCGCTTGGTGGTGGTGGATGAACAGGGGAACGTGGTGCTGGGTGATCAGGTTCTAATGATTTTGGCCCGCGACGCCCTGCGACAAGGCCCGGCTAAAATTGTTTGTGAAATATTGTGTACACAGGCTCTGGCTGACGATATAAAAGCGCACGGGGGTGAACCAATAATGACACCCTCCGGCTATGCTTTTGTACACAAAGCAATGCAGGATTCGGGCGCGGTTCTGGGAGGTGAACTGTCGGGCCATATATTTTTAAATGAACCAGGTTTCCGTTTTGATGATGCAATTTTAGGAACCGTTAAACTCCTCAACGTTGTTAAAGGTAGCCGGCAGCCTCTATCGGAGCTAGTCGCAGAGTTGCCCGCTTATTATTCATCGCCTGAATTGCGGATACCCTGTCCAGATTCAGTTAAGGGCCAAGTAGTAGAACAGGTACAGTCTCACTTTCAACGCGGTTATAAAGTGGATACCCTTGACGGAGCTAGAATTCATTTTGATGGCGGCTGGGCGCTTGTTCGGCAATCGAACACACAACCTAAAATTTCTATGCGTTTTGAGGCACGCACTGCCAAAGATATGGAAACCATACAAAGCGAAGTGCAGCCTTTTGTTGAAACCAAAATAGCTGAGCTAACATAATCCTAAATATTGTGACGAGCGATCAAGTTTCCTCACAAGAATCTAATAATAGTCAGATTTCAACTTTACAACGTATTGTTGAACAGTTACGTCTAAATCTTTATGTGCTGGAAGAGCAGGCCGCGCTTCACGGTCCGCTGGATATACCTATACGTATAAGGAATGCCATTGAAGAAACCACCAAACTGTTAGGTCATAAGGAAGCCGAGTTGCGCGATTTACAATCGCGTCAGGGTGATAATCAACCGCAGAATACCGAGCTAAAAAAATTCTGGGAACCTTTTATTAGCGAAGGCGCCGAGATTTTGGTTCCTCATGATGAACCCGGCACTACACTTGCAGGCACCAGAATGAAGGTGCTTGTATTGACAATGCAGGGTGTCTTTAATATGTATCGTCTGCTGGTGGAACAATTTGCCAATTCTTGCCGGGGCAACCGCATCCGTCTGGATGTGGGAGGCGCTATTAAGACCGATACCAGACTTGAACGGCTGGGAAACCCAACGTTTCCACACTTAATTGTTATTGGCGCACCTGGTTCGCATCCCTTATCAAATTATCTTATGTGCCATTTCAAAGGACTTTTACCCCGGGATGATAATAACATTGTTCGTCAGGGTTACGTTTTTAGGGTATCGGGAAATTATCTGGACAGCCCATTTATTGTTACCGATGCCACATTGAGTCATTATTCGCCAGAAGAACAAAATACTATGCAGGAACTTGGTATTTATGATTTAAGACCGGATCGCTCCCCAAAACATTTTCCGCGAATCTTTAAACAATACGATGTGCCCGGCTACAAAGATCACGATTGTGCGATTGTTGTAACCGGTTGGGCTTCATTGCCCGGCCAAAACCAGATTCGACGAGTTGTTATTGTGGCTGGACACAGCCGCCATTCTACTTTATTTGGTACAACTTTTATAGCAACAAATGAAGAATGGGCGCAACGAGTGAATGCGCTCAGTTATTATAATACCGAAACAATCATTGGTTTTAAGCCTGATCCGGTTGGTATTCCAGTGGCGCCGACAATTTTGGCTGGTCCGCGTGAAATTTACAAACAATCTCCGGATATTTAGTTTTGGTCGGGACAAAGATTTATACAACAAGATAGGCGCCGTTTTTAGGGCTAATTAGGGCTAATTAAGGCTAATTAGAAATATGCCTAGAATTAAATCAGTGCTTTGGGATTTAGATGATACACTGGTCCCTACAACTATCACGCGACACCAAGCCCAACAGTCTATGATTGACGCTGTTTTAGCATCTCTTCCATCTTCATCAGAAACCAGCAGCAGTCAAGCTTTTGAAATGATTGAACGTCTGGTTTACTTATTTGGCTCCAGTTATTATGTTAAACATATATCTTTGTTATGTAGTGAACTGACCGCAGCTTCTGATATTCAACAAAAACTTATTGAAACCGGGTACCGAACCTATAGACAAGTATTCTGGCAACTAGCTCCCGTAGAAGGTGCTGTTCAGACCCTGGATTTGTTGCGGGGCCAGGGACTTCGATTGGGACTTATTTCAAATGGACTTTTCCCTCTGCAAATGCAAAAGTTGATGCATACCCGGTTGAAGCCATTTTTCGATCCAGATTTGATTTTTATTTCATCTCATTTTTATCGTCAAAATAATCTTCCCCCCATCAATGGGGAATATGATCAGGAAGAGCTAACAACTTCAAGTGAACTAGAGATTGCCTGGCTAAAGACCGGCATCGAAAAACCCTGGCCGCTGATGTTTGATGTGGCTCTTGAGCATTGTAATTGTCCTGCCAATCAGGTAATTTATGTGGGCAATAGAATAAGTGATATTGTTCCGGCCCGGCTGGCGGGAATGTGGAGTGTAAGAGTAAGCGCCCACAGCGCCATTGAAGCTGCTGCTTTGTTATCATTTGAGCGTCCTGATTATACCATAGATAACGTAACGGATATTTTCTCGGTCATTCATCAAATTGAAAAACAATAAATCATAAAACAATTTGGAGACATTAATAAAATATGGTTGATCGCTTACCCAAACTGGTAATACTGGCTGGAGGGTCCAGTTCTCGATTGTGGCCTTTACGTGAGAAATCGTTATTGAGATTTATGGATCGATCACTTCTTGAACACCAGTTGAGGGTCTATGTAGACCTGGGTCTTAAAGATATTGTTGTAATCTGCAACCCCGATAATAGGAATCCGATTGAGCAGGTATTGCGAAGTTTTGACGGCATTGGGTCCTGGCATACATTTGTTCAGGAAGAACCTAAAGGAATGGGCGATGCTCTACTAACTCTGGAGCCAATTCTTGGAGATGTGGCGGAACCAATGCCAGTCTACATTTGTCAGGTTCACGATATATTTGAGAAATCTTTTCACGAGGAGATGTTGCGAGCCTGCGTTAGCGACTTCCAAGCGGCATTCCTGGCTTCATATAAAGTTGAGGATTATTTTCCGGGGGGGTATCTTGTATTAGAAGATGGCTATATCAAGAATATTCATGAGAAGCCTGATCCTAATGAGGCGCCGAGTGATCTGGTAAATATTGTAGCACATATTCACCCCGACCTGCGCCGGCTGCTCAACCAGATAAAGCTGGAGTATGCCAGCGATAAACCAGGCGACGATCATTACGAACGGGCAATGGCAGAGTTGATGCAGAATATGTCCTTCAAACCGGTTCCTTATACCGGCACGTGGCATCCAATAAAATACCCCTGGCATGTTCTTGAGGCTATGAATTTTTATCTTGGCACAATGTCACCTTATATTTCTGATCAGGCTATAATTGAAGATGGTGTACATATTAGTGGTTTGGTACATATTGAGTCGGGCGTTAGAATTTTTCATGGGGCTGATATCAGAGGCTCCGCCTATATAGGAAAGAATTCTCTTATTGGCCAAAATGCAATGGTCAGAGACTCGATGGTGTCAGAGGATTGTATTATTGGAGCCAAATCCGAAATAAACAGAAGTTATATTGGGCGAGGCGCCAGAACCCACGATGCCATGATTCTTGATACTGTTGTTGCCGATAGCGGGGGAAATGATAAGAATACTAATCTGTCAGCCAGAATGGTTATGGCAAATTTTAGAGTAGATGCGGGGCCTGTTAATTCAACAGTTAAAGGAGAGCGGCTAAACACCGGCCGCACCAAATTTGGATCTGTAGTTGGGGCTGGAACATTTATTGGGGTAGGGGTAGAGGTAATGCCAGGTGTGAAAATTGGCGAGAATTGTATTGTTGGGGCATCGACATTAGTCCTTGAAGATGTCCCCGATAATACTCGTTACTATGTAAAGCAACAACATAACGTGATAAAAGAAGAATCTGCCTGACGAATATAGATAAGAATAATAGTTGAGTATAATGAAAAGCAAGGCTAACCCACAACAATATACTGCCAATATTGAAGTTCTCTCCACCCCCGCCCCCGTCTCCAACCGCATCAACGAGGACGACTGGCTGGCGTTGGAAATTGACCAACCGCCCGGTTATGTGATTGCGGCGGTTATTGACGGCGCCGGCGCCCGCTTGATCCTTCCGCCCCTTCAGGAGGCCCTTGATCGCTATCACCGTGGAATTACGGCGGCGGCGTTTGCTTCGGAAACGGTCCAAACCAGTTTGATCAAGCAATTTGTTGACCACCCCGATCATTCTCTGGATGCCGCCTTGCTTAAAGCCAATGAAACCCTGCAAACGTCGGTTGCTGACTATATTGGCGGCTTTTTGCCGGAACATATCCTTAACCTTGCCGGTGAACCCGCCGACGCCGATCCTCGACGGGTGCGTCTGGCCTTGCCTGCCTGTGTAGTTACCCTTCTAAGGCTCAACAAAACGACCAATCAATTAGAGTATGCCCACGCGGGTGATACCAGCTTGCTAGAGATTCGACGTGATGGTCAGGTGATTCGTCACACGTCCGACCAAATGGGACCCTATGATTCGGCAGCGCTGCGTTTGGCCGTTCGCCTAAGCAAAGAACAAAATTTAACGCATATTGTAGATTCAGTTAATCTGCCTAAGGTCCGGCGTTTGAATCTGGAAAATGGTCTACGGCACAATTTTGTTGATGAACAGGGCCACACGCAGCCCAACCAGGGCTGCGGCGTGATAGATGGTTTGCCGGAATTAGTCGATTATATTGAAAGCGGGGTTCTCTCTGTAAACCCTGAACAAACCGAAGGATTCTGCCTGCTTAGCGATGGTATGGAACTATTGGCACCTCTAGAGGAAGTCCCTGCCGCAACACAAGCGAGACTTCAGCGTACCGGCAATATTCTTAAAACAGGTGGATTACAAGGGTTATTTGGGGCGATGCAGCAGATGGCTCAATCAGACCCAAATTTGGATCAATATCCAAGAATGAAGGTTCAGGATGATGCTACGGGCATATACTTGCGTATCTCAAATTCAAGATGATGTCCAATATAGCTGGCGACCCTGACTTACCCAATAAAATATTAACTGTTAAAATATCAATAAATAATCAGCAATAGTTTTTGGAGTTATTTTGTTAGACCCTGACAGTACGTCGCCCATAATAATTCTTTTAATTCTACTTATCCTCCACACATTTTTTGCAGCAGCCAAAGAGTCGATTGCCTCTATTAGAAAATCACGGCGGCAACATCTTATAGAAGAAGGTAACCACTCCGCTCAAATGATTGACAGTATGGTTGAAGATACCCCCCTCTTTTTAGCCACTGAGCAATTTGCCCTCAAGTTACTAAGTTTTTTTATTGTTGCCTTTGCCACCTTTGTTTACACCGTTCCTCTGGCTAAAGCTATCTCAGTTGGTAGCTTTGCGGCCGCTCTTATTATTACCGTAATTGCCGCTTTAATTACGCTTTTATTAGGCGAACTTGTCCCCAAAGAAATTGCCCGCACCTATGCCGAATCGATAGCTTTTTGGTCCATTTATCCTTTCTCCTGGCTATCTTACGTGACTGCTCCGCTGGCCCAAACAGCAACAGCAATTGGTCGATTTCTAACAGGACGTTGGAACGAAACAGAAACGTATAATCCGGCCACCATAACCGAG
>JAJRVO010000205.1 GCA_024277275.1 Chloroflexota bacterium | reverse complement strand
TGGGGTCTAAGGTATCGCGGCTCTGATCCACGTAGGCCGATTCAACCGTGCTGCCGACGGTTAATTCTCCACCATCAGGCTGCTCTTGACCCACAATCATCCGAAACAAAGTGGTTTTTCCGGCTCCGTTTGCCCCAATTATCCCTACAATGCCACCGGGCGGCAGGTCAAAGGTTAAATCATCGTACAACAGCTTGTCGCCAAAGGCTTTACTCACCCCTTTAGCCCTGACCACAATATCGCCCAGACGAGGGCCGGGCGGAATGTAAAGCTCCAACGCTTTGTCGGCCTGGGCGGCGTCTTGCTCCAAGAGCTTTTGGTAGGCTGTTACCCTTGCTTTGCCTTTGGTCTGCTTGGCCTTGGGGGTCATCTTGATCCACTCCAACTCTCGCTGAAGCGTTTTCTGGCGCAGCGACTCGCGCTTGCCCTCTTGAGTCAGCCGCTGCTGCTTCTGCTCTAACCACAAAGAGTAGTTACCTTTCCAGGGGATGCCCTGACCGCGATCCAACTCCAAAATCCAGCCGGCCACGTTATCTAAAAAGTAGCGATCGTGGGTTACGGCAATTACCGTGCCGGCATAGCGCTGTAAGTGCTGCTCCAGCCAGCCCACAGACTCGGCGTCAAGGTGGTTGGTTGGTTCGTCAAGCAGCAAAATATCCGGCTCTTGCAGCAGCAAGCGGCACAAGGCCACCCGACGACGCTCGCCGCCGGACAGTATTGAAACGGATGTGTCGCCGGGAGGGCAACGCAGAGCGTCCATCGCCAAATCCAGACGGCTGTCTATGTCCCAGGCGTTAAGCCGGTCTAGCTCCTCCTGCACCTCGCCCTGCCGCTCCAGCAGCGCATCCATCTCGTCCGATGATAACGGCTCGGCAAAGCGGGCGTTAATTTCGTCAAACTCGCGCAACTTGTCGACAATCTCCTGCATCCCTTCTTCCACTACCTGACGGACAGTTTTCGACTCATCCAGAACCGGCTCCTGTTCCAAATAACCCACCGTATATCCGGGCGATGGCGCAATCTCGCCGATATAATCTTGGTCTACCCCGGCCATAATCCGCAACAGGCTACTTTTACCGGCCCCATTCAGCCCCAACACGCCGATTTTAGCGCCATAAAAGTAGGATAACGAGATGTCTTTTAAAACGTGTTTGTTGGGTGGATGAACTTTACCCACCTTAATCATCGAGTAGATTATTTTTTTGGTATCCATTTATTTTCCTTTAAAAAACAAGGTGGCAAAGTTGCAAAGTTGCAAATTACCGAACCTGCCGCCTTGCAACCCTGCAACCCTGCAACCCTGCAACCCTGCTACTTTGCAACATCAATAATATGCTCGGTAAAGTACGGCTGCCACGGGCCGCATCCGGCAATAAACGGCTGCATTAACGCCCGTTCTGCCTGAATTGTGTGGATCAAATCGTGACCCACCCATTCGTTTAACATTTCTCGCAACTTCACCGGACCTAGCTCTGCATGCGTCACTTGCCGGTCCAGGTCGTCAGACTCAAGGTTGTCAATCATCTCCAATCCCGCCTCCCGAAGCCGGCTAAATTTCTCGGCCAGTTGCAGCGGCTTTAACGCCTCTGACTCCTTTGTTCCCTCGCTATCCGGGTCAAAAGCGGGGATATCCCGGCCCTCAAGAAATGCCTGCAAGCGAGATTGAAACACTTGCTCCACGTCGATCAGATGTTGTAAACATTCTATGGCGGACCATTCATTCGCTGCCGGTTGTCGGGTCAATAATTCCGGCGGCAATGTCTGGCATAGCGCTTGCCAGCGCTCTGATGTCGTTTCCATCACTGCTTGTATCTGTTTCATAAGATTAACCATCCTTTATCTATACATCCTGTTTTACAGGGATTTTAGATTCACAAGGAACCTTTGTTTGGCACATACCGCAACCATATCCATCAAAATCATAGGTAGAGATCACATAATTCTGTGTTACCGGAAAAAGGTGGTTGTAACACTTTTCTTTATCTTTTCCGGCTTTGGTGATGGCCCCTACCGGGCATCTTGAGATGCATTTTTCACAAACGCCTTGCGAAAAAAAGAGGCAGTACGCATGGTGGTCTGTATAAGGTCTGGGGGTGGGCAAAACCGGAATTTGGGCAATAATAGACCCTGTGCGCATCGCCTTACCGACGGCGGTGATAAGTCCATCGCACAGGCCAAATGTGCCAAGTCCTGAGGCGTAGGCCGCATGGCGCTCGGACCAGGTAGAGGCATAGCCATACTTTGGCGAGATTCTTGTACTGAATTGCGGCGTGAGAGCCGGGGCAACGGCTCTGTAACCTTCTGCTTCCAACGATGCCACGATATGTTTGCGAAGCTTGTTATTAACCTCTTCGCCAAAAATACGGCCCCTGGCCCATCTTTCAGCAGGATAGAATTTTTCTTTTCGGTTATCGACCTTGGTGGCGTTATTATGCGGCAGAACCCAGCTAATGACCGTTAGCTCGTTAGCTTTAATGCTAAAATCCTTATAAGTAGCGACAAATATTTCCCAGGGTGTTAGGTGAAACGGCCCAACATGCTCTTTGTAGGCTTCATATAAAGGATCGTCTCCGCTTGAAAACCCGACCAGCGGCATCTCAAAGGCTTTATCGTTGTCTTGATTTTTGAGCGTGTTTTCGGGCGAGGTCGCAATGAAGTCTTTAACTGTTTTTTCTATCCACATTGCGTTTTCTGTCGATTGATCCAGAAGCGGTTTAAGCATGGTCGTCCCTCGCTTCCGTTAGCGGTTTACCATTCCAGTGTTCCAGCATTGTGAAGGATGCGACCGGGTTACGTTTAAGCCTGGTAAGCTGTTTGACCGGCTTACCCAGCGGCATTATGGCGCACACCGCAAAGTGTTGGGGAATTCCCAGGAGTTCTTGCAGCTTGGGTTCCTGGGCCACAGCCAGCGTGGTGATGGTTCCGCCATACCCCTCGTGGCGAGCGGCCAGCAAAATGTTCCAAACAAAGGGATAGATAGAAGCCCCGCTAACAACGCCGACCCGCTCCAGGTCTTGATCCATTGAAGCGACTACTTTAAGATCGACACATACCGCCAACACCACAGCCTCCTGCAAAAACGACTCCGTTAAAAACGGCGGGGCCTCCGTGCGCTCAATCGTTTCGGCGTCCACCGAGGTGGGATCAATGGTATTCCAGGGATTCTCGCCTACTTTTACCTGTGCGGCATAGCGTTTTGCAGCCGGTTTAGCCAATGCTGCCAACGCTTCCCGCGTCTTGCGTTCGCGGACAACAATCACGCGTGTTCCCTGTCGATTGCCGCCGCTTGGCGCAAAGCGGGCGTTATCCAGAATTTTGAAGAGCGCTGTGTCGGGTAAAGGGGCATCAGTAAATTCCCGCGCGGCAAAGGTAGTGCGCATAACATCGTAGAGTTCCATAAGACATCCTCCTAACCCGGATAAACCGGAATGGCAAATGAGCGAATAATGAACCAGTTTCGCCATTCGCTCATTCGCAGATTTGCCGTGTTTGCATTGTATTCTCTACGAAGCCGGGCAACTGTCAAACTTAAAGGTTCTTGGTGGGTAACGGAAACAGTAACTGTTCGCCTTGTAACTGATTACCAATTACTGATTACTGATTACTGCTCCCCAGCCGGGGGTACTTTTTCCTGCTTTTTTAAACCGTAGTAGGCGGGGGCGGCCCGGAGTTCGGGGTAATAGGGGTAAACAATGCTCCAATACGTCTCTTCCATATTCATATGCCACGAGGGGTCGGCCACGTAAATCAGGCTCATTACGCCAATCCAGGGCTGCCAATTTTCTATGGCGTACTGGTAGGCTCGCTCAAAGTATTGGGCCTGGGTAATGGGATCAACGGCGTGCCAGTAGTAGGGGGAATTGGTACGCGGCTCGACCGTCCAGCCGAACTCTAAAATAGCGACTTTTTTGGCCTCATCCCCATTACGAACCATAACCTCGCGCAAATCTTCCACCCGCCGAAAAGCGTACACACGGCGCAATTCTTCGGGGGCGCTGTCGCCATTGGTCAATTCCGGGTCGGCGGCAACCACGGCGGGGTCGGCTTCGGGGGGGCTTTTGTAGCCGGGGGCATGCACGCCCAACACGTCAAAATAGGGCGACGCGCCGGCATCGTACATGCCCTGGATAAAGTAGATGTCGGGCATCGCAACATCATCGTTGCGGGTGGTGGGGGCCATGCCCGCTGTGATAACGATGGCCTGGGGGTCGGCGTCTTTAACGGCCTGGTAGCCCACCTTTAGCATTTCGACATACTCTGCGGGGTTGGGCGGGCGATTGCCCCACTCGCGGGCCAGGTTGGGTTCGTTCCAAATCTGGTAAGCCTCTACTCGACCTTTATAGCGGTTAGCCACGGCAAAGACGTAATCATAAAAATCCTGCAAATCATCGGGGGGGCTAACTTCCGGCAGTAGTGTGCCGGCGGCCCAGGCGGGTTGAGACCCCAGCCGGACAATGACCTTTAGGCCGTGCGCGTCAATCTGATTCATAATCCGGTCAGAGGCGGCCCACTGCCACATCCCCTTGCCGTGACCCTCTACCTCGCGCCAGGGAATCTCTTGTTTGACCCAGCGAAAACCGGCATCCTCAACCAGCTTCAAGTCGCGATCCGCAATTTCCTCTTTCCAGTAAAGAAAAACCTGCATCCCATAATCAGGCGACGACATCACTTTATCGACATCGACGGTAGGCTCATAAACTTGCTCAGAGGTGGACTCCGCTATTGCAGGTTGAGAAATTTTCTCACTCCCGGCGGGGTTCACAGACAACATCGCTCCCAAAATGGCCGATTGTTCAATGGGGGCGTTAACATCGGGCGCTCCACAAGCCGTCAGCAGAAATGAAAGCAGTATTAACAAAACACTGGCGACGACTATAGCGCGTTGTAGATAGCGATCAACAGACCTCATAAAAGCCTCACAGAAAATGGCTTGACCCTTATCAGGCCAAGCCAGTCCGTCTATTTTAGACATTTCGAGCGGATAGGCAACTTTGTTAAAACGGAGCGAAATCAAGTTACGCTTTAGTCTAACCCAAAAAGGGCGAACTCACAAATATAAAACCACTAAATATAGTAGCGTCCAGTCTGTTTATCGCTATATATAGTGGTTTAAAGAATTTTCCCCAAAATTTTTGTTTTCACCTTAATAAATTTCTGTGTTTTTTGGGTTTGTCTGTGTTGTAAAGCTGCATTACAATAAGCGCCATATTTATACAGAGATGATTTGGTAATTATTTGACGAAAGACGAACGATAAAAATCTGGCGCTATCGTTTAGGCGTCCTCCGTCGTTTGTCGTTCGTCGTCCGTCCTTTTTCACGGCTGTCCGTTGAATTGCCCAATCCTCTCGCATAACCTAAAAATCCGCAAAGGAGCGAAGAAGTAAATTATGAACACCCAAGAAATTTTAGAAAAACAAAAAAAGTATCTGTGGCCCAACCACCTGCTCTATTACACTGAGCCGCTGCCGCTGGACCACGGCGATGGAATGTACGTGTGGGATGTAGAAGGCAATCAATATCTCGACTTTTTTGGCGGGATTTTGACCACCAGCGTGGGACACAACAACCCCAAAGTAACCGGGCGCGTGCGAGAGCAAGTCGGCAAGCTCATCCACTCCTCTACCCTCTATCCCAACCAAAACCACGTCGCCCTGGCCGAAAAACTGGCCGAGATTACCCCCGGCAATCTGCAAACCTCCTACTTTACCAACTCAGGCACCGAGGCCGATGAAACAGCGGTGATGCTGGCCAAAGGCTACACCGGCCAGCAAGAGGTCATTGCCTTGCGACACGGCTACAGCGGGCGCTCTGCGCTGGCAATGTCGCTCACCGGCCATGCCGGTTGGCGGGTTGGCGGCACGCACATTCTGGGCATTAAACACGCCATGAACCCCTACTGTTATCGCTGCCCGCTAAAGATGACCTACCCGGATTGCGGCGTCGCCTGCGCCGAGGACGTGGAAGAAGTCATCAAAACAACCACCTCCGGCAAAATCGCCGCCTTTCTGGCCGAGCCGATTCAGGGCGTGGGCGGCTTTGTAACCGCGCCGCCGGAGTATTTCAAAATCGCAGTCGAGATTACCCACCACTACGGCGGTCTCTTTATTTGCGACGAGGTGCAGACCGGCTTTGGTCGCACCGGCGACAAATGGTTTGGCATTGAACACTGGGACGTTGTGCCGGATATTATGACCATGGCCAAAGGCATTGCCAACGGCTTGCCGATGGGCAACACCATCACCACGACAGAAATTGCCGAGGGCATGGTGGGCAAGGGCCTGACCATCAGCACCTTTGGCGGCAACCCGGTTTCAACCGCTGCGGCTCTGGGTACAATTGAAGCGATGGAAGAAGAGGCCAATCCGCAACACGTCGCCACGGTAGGCAGCCACTTCCGCGCCGGTCTGGAGAAAATGTGGGAAAAGTACCCCTTGATTGGCGAGGTTCGAGGCAAAGGCTTGATGCAGGGCGTCGAAATGGTCAAAGACCAAAAGAGCAAAGAACCGGCTACGGAAGCGGTCGGCTTTCTCTTTGAAGAAACACGCAAGCGGGGGTTACTCATCGGCAAGGGCGGCCTGTACAACAATGTTCTGCGCATTGCCCCTCCCCTCATTGCGACTAAAGAACACGTCGATAAAGCGCTGGATATTTTGGACCACGCCTTTGCCCAGGTGCATGAGATGAATTTGTAGTTCTTGAGATGATTCGGTGATTTTCCAGGTTATTCTATTCAACCGGACGGACGACGATGGACGAACGATAAAAATCTAATTCTATCGTTCCGTTTGTCCACCGTCGTCCGTCATTCGTCCTTTTTAACTAAAAATCGAGTGTTTACGATGAAATACGACATAACCATCACCGGCGGCGGAATTATCGGTTCGGCCATTGCCTATTTTTTGGCCCGCACGAGTCAGGCCGGCTCAATTGCGGTCATCGAACCGGACTCAAGTTACCAAATGGCGGCCACGCCTCATAGTGCGGGCGGAATAAGACAGCTTTTTAGCCTGCCTGAAAATATTTGGATGTCCCGTTATTCTGTCGGTTTTTATGCCGATTTTGCCCAGACTATGGCGGTTGACGGGTATCCGGCGGAAATTGATTTTCGCCGCCAGGGTTATCTCTTTGTTGTCGGCCCCAAAGGGGCTAAACGGCTTGAGGCCAATTACCAACGCCAGGCCAACGAAGGGGTGCGACTGGAGCTTTTAGACCGAACCGCGCTTAATCGGCGCTTTCCTTCCATCGGCAGCGATGACCTGGCCCTGGCCGCCTACTCCCCCGACGACGGCTGGCTTGATCCCGCCTCGGCCTTGCAGGGCTTTCGCCGCAAGGCCAAAAGCCTGGGCGTAACCTACATCGAAGATAAAGTGACAGCCCTTGAAACAAGCGCCCACAAGATAAAAGCAGCTCGCTTGCAGCATGGCGACCTGGTTAAGGCCGACATCTTTGTCAATGCCGCCGGAGCCTGGGCCACGGAGGTCGCGGCGATGGCCGGGATGCCGCTACCTGTAGAACCCTATTGCCGCTTGCAGCACTACTGGCTTTGCCAGGCTAAGATTGAACCGCTGCCCCTGGTCAAAGATGAAACCGGGCTGTTTTTCCGGCCCGAAGGTCCGGGCTTTGTCGGCGGCCGGCCAAGCTGGGACATTGAGCCTGGTTTTACCTTTGCCTCGGACGAGGGCCGCTTTAGCGGTTATTTCGACGGCTACTTTGAGCGTGTCGTCTGGCCGTTACTTGTTCAGCGCGCGCCAAAGTTCGATGCTGTGCGTTACGAGCGGACCTGGGCCGGTCACTATGCCCAGAATATGCTGGACGGCAATATGATTCTTGGCCCCTGGGCCGGCGGGGCAAGCAATTTTTATGTAGCCTGCGGTTTTTCAGGGCATGGGGTCATGCACGCCCCGGCGGTCGGGTTAGCCTTGTCAGAACTGATTCTGAACGGACGCTATTCGACGATGGACCTTGAGCGGATGTCCTACCGGCGGATTGTTAATAATGAGCCGTACAAGGAAAAGGGAATAATTTAATGAGGGTTTCTATCATATTAGCCCATCCCAATAAAGACAGCTTTAACCACGCCATTGCCCAAACTGCTGTTGAGATCTTAACGGCAAATGGTCATCAGGTTTATTATCACGATTTGTATGAAGAGAATTTTGATCCCTTGCTATTTCACCCGGAATTTGCTAAAGACGCAACAATACCGAACGAGATACAGGTTCATTGTGATGAAATCTCTTCGGCAGACGGCATAATTGTTGTCCATCCAAACTGGTGGGGCCAACCCCCGGCGATATTAAAAGGCTGGATAGACAGGGTAATACGGCCAGGCGTTGCATACGAGTTTTTAGACGGCGATAGTGGTGAAGGTATCCCGGCAGGCTTGTTGAAAGTAAAAGCAGCCCTGGTATTTAATACCTCAAATACATCTGCGGAAAGAGAGCAAAAAATATTTAGAGACCCCCTGGAGCAGTTATGGAACAACTGCATATTTGAACTTTGTGGGGTAAAAACATTTGAGAGAAGAATGTACAGAACTATTGTCATCAGCACAGAGCAGCAACGGCAAGCATGGTTAAACGAAACAAAGAGCATCGTAGATCAACACTTTCCTGCAAATAATATCAATGGGTAACTGCTACTCAGCTTGCCATGTCATTCTAAGAAGGTGTTTCTTAAATCGTGTAGACCAGACCGCAGAGGTTTCTGAAGCCGATTTTAACTGTAAGTCAGGTTCATAACCGGGGCAAATTCGCTTAAAAATGTCTCGCAAAAAACCTCTGCGGTCTTTAAGAAACACG
>JAJRVO010000204.1 GCA_024277275.1 Chloroflexota bacterium | reverse complement strand
TTTGACGAGGTTCGCTTTGACAAAATGGGCAATATTTTTGGCCGGGTAGGACACGGCCCCACCGTGATTGTGTACGACAGTCACATAGACACCGTGGGCATCGGCGACCCCGACTCATGGGAGTGGGACCCTTTTGAAGGCAAAATAGAGGACGGCGTTCTTTACGCTCGCGGGGCCGGCGACGAAAAAGGCTCAACCCCCGGTATGATTTACGGCATCGCCCTGGGGCGCGATTTGGGGCTGTTTTCCGAAGAGGATTTTACTATTTACTACTTTGGCAACATGGAAGAGTGGTGCGACGGCATTGCCCCCAACACCTTTGTCGAGGTTGACCCAAAGGTAAAACCCCACTACGCCGTCATCGGCGAGTCGACCAACATGACGATTTATCGCGGTCACAAGGGCCGGTTGGAGTTAAAGATAACGGCCAAAGGCAAAAGCGCCCACGCCGCCTCCAATCACCTGGGCGATAACGCCGTCTACAAAATGTTGCCCATCATTGAGGCCATCAGCAATATGGAGCCAAATTTGGGCAACCACGAATTTTTGGGACACGGCAAAATCACCGTCAGCGATATTAAAACCAGCAACGTCTCCATCAACGCCGTGCCGGATGAATGCACCATCTTTATCGACCGCCGTATGACTTTTGGCGAAACCATCGACGGGGTTAAGGCCGAGTTGGAGGCCCTCATCCCCGCTGACCAGAAGGAACACATCACCGTTGAACCGCTGTTTTACGATGAGCCAAGTTACACCGGCTTTGTCTTTCCGGTTGACAAGTACTTCCCCGCCTGGGCTTATGACGACAACCATCCCTTTGTACAGGCCGGGCAAAAGGCCCGCCAGGCCATTGGCCTGCCCGACGCGCCCACCGGCCGCTGGGAGTTTAGCACCAACGGCACGTACTGGGCCGGAAAAGCCGGCATCCCGGCCATCGGCTTTGGCCCCGGCGATGAAAGCGTGGCCCACACCACTCAAGACAGCGTGCCGCTGGATGAGGTGGTTAAAGCCACGGAATTTTACGCGCTGCTGCCGGCAATTTTAAAGAAAGGCTAAGGCTGAGGCTAAGGCTTAAAAAAGGAGACTAACTATGCAAACCCACCTTCGCGGCCGAGACATGATCTCGACCCAGGAATGGACCAAAGATGAAATTGATACCGTGATAGAACTGGCCTTTGACCTGAAACGCTCGCGGGCTATTGGGCGCGACCACGCCTATTTGCGCGACAAGGTACTGGCGATGCTCTTTTTCTTCACCAGCACCCGCACCCGGGGCAGTTTTGAGGCCGGAATGGCTCAATTGGGGGGACACGCCGCTTTCATAGACAGCGCCGCCACCCAGATTAGTCACGGCGACACGGATAAAGAAATCGGCGAGATTTTTGGGCGTTACTTTGACGGTATCGCCATTCGCCAGTGCGACTGGAAAATCGGCAACCACTACATCCGGGGCGTAGCCGAGGCCAGTCGCTCCCCGATACTGAATATGCAGTGCGACATCTACCATCCCTTCCAGATTTTGGCCGACCTCATGACCATCATCGAAAAGAAGGGCGACCCGCGCGGCAAAACCATCGCCGTGAGCTACGCTTACGCCAGTAGCTACCAAAAACCGCTCAGCGTACCCCAAAGCCTGATTTTGCTAATGACGCGCTTCGGCATGAACGTGCGGCTGGTCCATCCCCCTGAGTTCAAACTAATGCCCGACATTGTGCAGCAGGCGGCGGACAACGCCAAAAAACACGGCGGCAACTTTGAAATTATGGACGATATGGATGCCGGTTTTAAAGACGCCGACGTACTTTACCCCAAAAGCTGGGGGTGCTGGCTAACCACCGAGGACGAAGCCGAAAGCGTCGAAATTGGCAAAAAGTACAGCGATTGGATCACCGACGAGCGCCGCATGGCCCTGGCCAAAGACGACGCCATTTATATGCACTGCCTCCCCGCCGACCGCAACATCGAAGTCACCGACGGCGTAATTGACGGTCCCCAATCCGTAGTATACGATGAAGCAGAAAATCGCCTCCACGCGCAAAAAGCGGTGATGGCGTTAACGATGAGTTAATTAGGAAGAAAGTGAGTAAGAAGTAAGGAGTAGGGAGTAAGAAGTAAGGGGAAAACAGTAGAGAAACAAACTCCTACTTCCTACTGCCTACTCCCTGCTTCTTTTCTCAAAGAGGAGAAACTATGAGCAGCAAAGTCGCTGTAGTAGCCATTGGCGGCAATTCGCTAATTAAAGACAAAATGCACCAGTCGGTGCGCGATCAATACATTGCGGCCAGGGAAACCTGCGACCACATTGTCTCGATGATTAAAGACGGCTGGAACGTAGCCATTGGTCACGGCAACGGTCCCCAGGTTGGTTTTATTTTACGCCGCTCAGAACTGGCGGCCCACGAACTGCACGAGGTTCCGCTTGAGGCTTGCGTGGCCGACACGCAAGGCGCACTGGGTTATGCGCTCCAGCAAAATCTCTACAACGAGTTCCGCGAGTGGGGCCTTAATAAACATGCCGTCACCGTCGTCACCCAGGTAGAAGTGGCCGCGGACGACCCGGCCTTTCAAAACCCCGTCAAGCCCATCGGCTCTTTTATGGACAAAGAACAAGCTATGCACCGCCGCCAAAAACGCGGTTGGAACGTAGCCGAAGACGCCGGGCGAGGCTGGCGGCGCGTAGTGCCTTCCCCGCTGCCCATCCGTATTGTAGAAGGAGAGGCCATTAAAGCGTTAATCCGGGCCGGATTTGTAATCATCACCGTGGGCGGGGGCGGTATTCCCGTGACAGCCGACGAGTCGGGAAATTTAAAGGGCGTGGCTGCTGTAATCGACAAGGATTACGCCTCGTCTTTGCTGGCTACTATCATCGGGGCGGAATTGTTTATCATCACCACCGGCGTAGAAAAAGTGGCGCTTAACTATCGCCAACCCAACGAAACCTGGCTGGATCATCTGACTCTGGCCCAGGCCAAACAATACCTGGCCGAAGGCATCCACTTTGCCCAGGGCAGCATGGGGCCAAAAATTCAGGCCATTGTCAACTACCTGGAGCAAGGCGGCGGCGAAGCCATTATCACCAGCCCAAACAACCTGGAACGCGCTTTGGCCGGAGAAACCGGGACGCGGATCACGTTATGAACCACGTCCTTAACCTCAAATGCCTGATTTGCGGCAAAGAATACGGCGTTGATGAAATAGAATACGTTTGCCCCGATCACGGCAACGAGGGCATTGTTGATGTGCAGTACGATTATGACCTGATTGGGCGGCGACTCAGTCAGGGCGACTTGCTCCACTCGACCAACCACACTATCTGGCGGTACAAGCCACTGCTACCCGTTCAGCCCGACGCGGCGGTTCCCCCGCTGACCGTGGGCTGGACGCCGCTCTACCGCACCGCCCGCCTGGCCGCCGAGTCGGGCTTGAAACATCTGTGGGTCAAAGACGATGGCCGCCTGCCGACTGCCTCATTCAAAGATAGAGCCAGCGCCATTGCCGTGGTCAAAGCGCAAGAGCAACAGGCCGGAGTCATCGCCGTAGCCAGCACCGGCAACGCGGCGGCGGCCTTAAGCGGCCTGTGCGCCGCGGTCAAACAGCCCAACGTCATCTTTGTACCCGAAACGGCGCCCCAGGCCAAAATTGCCCAACTGCTGGTTTTTGGCTCGACGGTGCTGCTGGTTGAGGGCACATATGACGACGCCTTTGAGCTGTGTATGCAAGCGGTAGCAGAGTACGGCTGGTACAATCGCAACACCGGCTACAACCCCTATATGACCGAGGGCAAGAAAACGGTTAGCTATGAAATTTGCGAGCAGCTTGGCTGGCACGCGCCGGATCGCATCTTTGTTAGCGTGGGCGATGGCTGTATTATTGGCGGGGTTCACAAGGGGCTAAAGGATTTATTGGCGTTGGGCTGGATCGACCATATGCCCAAACTGATGGGTATCCAGGCCGAGGGTAGCGCCGACATGCATCAGGCCTGGCAAAACGGCGAGAATATCCTGACCAAGCCGCCCATTGCCGCCCGCACCATCGCCGACAGCATCAGCGCGGGCTTGCCCCGCGACCGCCTTAAGGCTCTGGCCGCCGTAACCGAAACCAACGGCGCCTACCTGACCGTAACCGACAACCAGATTTTGGCCGCTATTCCGACTCTGGCTCGCGGCTGCGGCGTCTTTGCCGAACCCGCCGGAGCGACCGCTTACGCCGGGCTGCTCAAAGCCATTGAGCAAGGGTTGGTCTCGCCGGACGAGCGGGTTGTGGTCATTAATACCGGCAACGGCCTAAAAGATGTCGCCGGGGCTATGAAAGCGGTGGAGCAGGTTGGAACCCAACCGCGACGGGTCGCCCCTGATTTAGAGAACCTGAAACGGGTAATCGGATAATAGAATCTGATTTTCCTATGTCCGGTTTCTACTATATAATAGCTTGCGGGGTAAGGATCACTTTTCAGCTATTCAATCGGTCCTTTACATTTAGAAACAAGCTACTTTTGAAATTAACTGCCGCTAAACAAGCAAGTACGTTTTCTGCCACAATCTTACCCCTTCATTTTTGTCTCTCATAATTCGAGTTTCAGTATGAGCCTCGTCAGACGATGAGGTTTTTTTGGTTATAACGTTGAACACAGATAACCTTATGCCCTCGCTAAAACCGCCAACATCCGGTCAAGATACCAGCCAGTTGGAACTAGTACAGTTTGGCGGAAGTCTTTCGGTAGTTACAAGCAGCGCGTTGCTTAGTTTATGGAGTGAAAAAGTGCACTTTTTCACTCCATAAACTACCTAAGGATTTACGCCGCCGTGTACTAGAGACCGACTTACAACGTAGAGCGAACTTCCTCAAATTCTTGCTCGCCGGGGTAGTTACAAGCCAACTTGTTGCACTGCTTATCATGATTATAGGGGGTACATCCTCATGGCTCAATTTTCTCATTATAGGCGTAAGCTTGTGCATCAACCTGCTTGTATTTTATCTGCGTCTATATCACACTCAATTAGCAAGTTATCTTTTTGTTCAGAATTTAAATACGCTTATTTTGCTTTATATGCTTTTCAATTTGTTTCCGTTGGTGGTCTTTGGAAACCCCGATTTTAACCATGCGACCTTATTTACTTATATATTGAGTCTGCCAATCCTGCTTGCCGGAATGGTAATCAATACGCAAGCCGCTTGGCGACTTACAATCCTGAATAGTATTTTTATTTTTGTCACTTATTTTATTTTCTTTAACAAAACCGACCTTGCAATCCGACATAGTATTATACCAACTACATTTCTATACTTGATCGCCATTGTCTCCTGGCTCTACCAAAGCACCCTGAACCGCGCCCAGAAGCAACTCATCCGAGCTAAAATCCTGGAACACGATATGGAAATTGCCCGGGATTTGCAACAGCAGCTTTATCCGCCATCGCCCCACATTGGAAAAAACATCACCGTTGCCTGCCGCTGCGAACCGGCCCGGGAAACCGGCGGCGATTTTTATGATTTTGTTGAAATTGCCCCCAACCACGAGTGGGGCATTCTTTTGGCCGACGTAACCGGCAAAAGCCTGGCCGCGGCCCTGTTGATGACAATGGCCCGCAGCATCCTCCGCGACCAGGCCCGTCGTCACCCTTCGCCGGCCAAAGTCCTGGTTCGCGCCAATCAGGTGTTGTTCCGGGATGCCATGGTAAAACAGATGGTTACGGCCTTTTACGCCATTCTTAATCTTCGGTGGTCCCCCCGTTAAGTGTTGGCGGCTGCAAACAAGAAAAATCAACCGCCAAGAACGCAAAGAACGCCAAGTTTTCTTTTTTTCTTGGCGCACTTGGCGTCTTGGCGGTTCAAAACAACAATCAATCAGCCCCAACACT
>JAJRVO010000203.1 GCA_024277275.1 Chloroflexota bacterium | reverse complement strand
TAAAAAAAGCCCCCACACGTATAGCGGTTGGCTAAAAAGCGGCAATATCCAGCCCGAGGTCATAATCAAGAGACTGAGGGCCGTGATGATAATGGCCCCTATCAGTCCCGCTACCCCGGTCAGGATAACATTAATTCGCGTAATCGGTTTGCTCGCCGGAGTTGGAGGTTTCTTGTTCGGCTTCTAATTGAGCCTGTTGCACATCCTCTTCAACTTCTACAGCGGCGGTGGCAATGGCCCAACTGACTATTCCCCAAACGCTACCGGAAATTAAACTGCCCATACCGATGGACCAGGCCGTAACCGGCGTGGTAGGGTCTCTAAAAATACCAATCAGGGTTAATGCTATGCCCAAGACGGCGCAACTGATACCAACTTTTAGGGGGCCGTCGAGTCGCTGCCACAGGTTTTTTGCCGGGATCATATTGTTTGTTACTCCAGTTTATTAGAGTTTACAGAGTTTAGAGTTTGGTGAGTTTAATGAGTTAGAAAATTTGGCAAAATGAGTTGCTTTGCCGATAATAAAAGGCTTGATTGGTCCAATAACAACCGTTAGCCGTTTAACTCACCAAACTCATTGAACTCATAAAACTCTCTAAACTTTATTTGGGTCGATTTTAGCAGAAGTAGATGTATTGTCAAAGTGACTTCATTATTGTGTTTGCGCCACTTTGTACTGGTAATTGGCGGGCTGGGTGGTGACAGGAGTTAGACCGCTGATAATGAGGATAGCCCGCTCAACCGTGGAGCCAAGCCCGGTTATGGTCAGCGTGCCGTAGTTTGTCTCATCCAGGGGGATGGGCCGGACTCTGGTTTCAGCGCCAATTTCCAGAACTTGCGCTAAAAAGCGCTGCGGCAAAATGTTGTCGATGCGAACAAAACCTTCGGCTTGCCACCGGTTGGGGCCGCTTTCAACATCATCGTAAAAATCTATTTCGGGGATGCTGATATCGTCGATGGTCCAACCGGGGTGATTGACCGCGTCATCAGTGACGTACTCAAAGCGAATGAGGATTTCCTGACCGGCATACTCAGACAGGTCAATGCTTTCTTCAATCCAGGTTGGGCCGTCGCCGGAAGGGCCGGTGTAGCCCGGACCAAAGGCGTTGCCGCTGTGGTTAGCGGTGTCGCTGTAGGGGGTTTGCAGAATGGTCCAGCTTTTACCGCCGTCGGTTGAGATTTCAACGTAGCCGTAATCCCAGTCGGTTTCAATATCGTACCAGGTCCAGTAGTTGAGGGTGGCCGCGCCGACCTCGCTTAAATCAAAGGCTCGCGTCAGGCGGGTGTTGCTTTCATCGCCGCGATGGCTATACCATTGGTAATTGCCGCTATAGGCCCTATTGTCGACGACTTTAACCCTGGTTGACCCGGTGAATTCAATGGTTACATCGCCGTTGCCGGTTAGTTCTATGTAGTCTCCCCCGTATTGGTAGACGGTTGTTTGCTGTTTAACCGGATAAACGCTGTAACGTTCTGCGGGGTCTATGGCCCCGACAGAAAGGTTGCTGTAACTCCATAGGCCATCATTAACGGTTGAGTCGTGCAAATAATTTGTCGTCAAAAAATCGGCAAATATATTGTTAAATCTTTCGCTGTAGCCATGTTCAGTCAGGACAGCGTCAAAGCCGGTGATGCTGTTTTTGGGGTTAGCCACAACCGAGCGGGTCATGTCTTCGCCGTAGCGTTGCAGAAAGTAGGCCATAAATAGAAAGCTGCCCCCGTAGTTAGCCAGCGAGGCGTTAGGGCTATCTGACCAACTGGTGAGTTGTGTGTCCGGGCTGCGGGTGTAGGCTCCGACAAAGTTGCTGGAGCCGTATCCGTTTATCAAGGTGGCTAACTCGCTTAACCCTTCATTCATCCAGGTGTCTTCATTTCGATCCTGATGCCAATGAATCATATGCTGAAACTCGTGGGCCAGAACGCCGTCAAAGTAGTCGTTGCCGGGCGACATTGCCCCGAGGTTGAGGAAGAACATTTCTCGCTGGTTGCTGTAGGGTTCTGCCAATTTGGCGTATGAGTTTGAGGCCGAGAAGTATCCGGCCACGCCCGGCACATTACCCATAAATATGTGGACGCGGACATCGTTATCAACGCCGGGCGACCACTCGCTGCCAAAAAAGGCCCGGTTTGTGGGGTAGGTTTGAGTCTCAAATTTTTCGGCGGAGTTTTGTAGGGCTTCTTCATCGATATCAAAGCCGTCTTCAACCCACCAATACGAGTGGTCGGTGATGTATTTTATGGCAGCGTCGGCCTGAAATTGGCGGGGAGGCGTTTGTTGATTGTCTGTTACCCAAAATGTATCGACATCATTCAGTTGAAGGTTGGGGCTGGTTTCCGCAACGGTTTTGGGGATTTCTTGCCCGTTGTTTTTTAGGCGCATAGCCAGCAGGCGTTGGTCGCGTTCCGGCAAGGTAGCCTGAGTTAGCAGTTGTTCTGTGGATAATTGAAGCGGGCTGGCTTGACCCGCGTCGGAGCTTGTTTCCGGGGTGACAATACTTTCTGTAGGTGTATCGGTGTCGACAGGAGATATTGTCTGTACAGGCGTTGGCGTGTTAGGCGTTGGCCGGGTGGCCGCGGGCGCAGTGGCAATTGGCACGCGTTCTATGACAGGGATAGGAGTAGCGGTAGGGGTTTCATTGGTAATTAGCGCGGAATTGTTGAGCATAGGGAAGATTTGCCAAACGGCAATGGCAAGCGTTACCGCGCAGCATAACACAATGGCTGTTGCTCCTGCTCCCCACATAATTAAAGATTTCTTTTGCAAAGTCAGTTCCCTTTTAACGTTTAAAACCGTCTACATAAAGCCCTTTGTTACAATCCCAATGACAGGTCCAGTCGGCATTGATAACGGTTTCATCGGGCCAATTGACCATGATTTTGACTTCTTCAGAAAGACGGGTGAATTGTTTGCACTGGGCGTCGAACCTGCTGAGAAAATCGGGACAGTCATAGCGCACAACCGATAACCACCACCACCCGACGCCGTCGCCCAAATTTTCAGTAGGAATAACCACGTCCCATTCTCCATCGCCTTTTTCTGGATAGTGGTGACTGGCGCCTGTGGGGTGAGACATAATGCTCCAGGCCCAATTGTCGACCAGGACACTGTAACCGTTTACCAAATTGCCTGCCTCATCTCTTATACGGCCCTTAAAGTGAATAATGCCGGGATTGCCTGAGGCGTGCCAGCCCGTAGGCGTAAATTGATATTGCGGTTCGGGGGTAGGGGGAGGGGCTGTAGGGGCCGGCGTTGGGGTCGGCGGCGGTGGCGGGGGGGCGCTGGCGACAGCAACGGTTTGCGGGTCGCCGTTAATTTGTACCAGCGGCGCGTAAATCCAGCCAAGACCATCCGCGGAGAGATACTCTATTTGCAGCCAGGAGTTATCGCTGTTACGCCCCAGAACCCTGGTTGTCTCTACGGCCGGGCCGGAGCCTATGACTGGATAGTTGGTGCCGGGGCCACTGCGGACGTTCATATCCTGCACAAGCGTTATGCTGAGTACATCCGGGGTGGGAGTGGCGGCGGGTTCCGGTGTGTTGGTGGGTGGGGGCGGAACGGTGGGTTCTATAATTTCAGTAGGCGGGGCTTCCGGCGGCGGGGTTTCGCTGCAGGGTTGCTCTTGAGTTTCGGCGCCTTCTGGTTGGTCGCCGGCAACTTCTACTTGTATAAATGCCGCACCCGCAGCGGTGGGTGTGAAAGTGGGCATCGGGGTACGGGTGGCGGTGGGGATGCTGGCGGTATTGTTGTTGCCCACGATTTCAGATAAGCCACAGCCCAGCGAAACCAGGGCCAGTATTGCAGGTAAGGTAAAGGTTAATAGTAAGCGATTTTTCTGCTTTTTCATTATGTGTGTCTCCAACACAATTTACATGTATCTCTAAATGAAGTATAACAAAGTGAAATTAAAATTCAAGTTTATTGCGCTTCTGTCTTGGCAAAGTCAAAATGAACATATTGCCGAGGCTCGGCGTTTAAGGTGAGTTGAATCTCCGGCGAAACTTGCCGGCCTCCCTCTACCAGGTAGATAGTATAAGGGCCGGGGGTGTAAGGCTGAAATTCTAACTTGGTGTTCATATTATGATTGTCGCCGGTTCCCTTTACCGTGCTGTCTCCAAAGCCGGGGCCGGACATTTCGCTTAAGTAGGTGTTACCGCCAGGGGCTATGGCCTTTATTTGAAAGCCCGATAGGGTTTTATATTTTCCTGGCCCGTAGTCTACTCTAATCCAACCGGTCATCCGCGTCTCTCCCGGCGAGCCGGTGTCATGCGCAAAGAAAGTAACGGTAAAGGGGAACTCTGGGGTAGGCGTAGCCGTGGGTTCTGCGGGAGTGGGCGTAGCTGTAGGTTCTGCCGGCGGGGGTGGAGGTTGCTGCACGGGCGGCGGCGGCGCTTCTTCTTCCGGGGTTTCGGTGGGGGTTGGGGTGGTAGTGGGAGTTTGGGTTGGGGTGGGGGTTTCGGTGGGGGTGGGGGTAGAGGTGGGCGTAAAGGTAGCCGTCCATTCCGGGGTAAAGGTATAGGTGGGCCGGGGTGTTTTAAAACGGGTAGGAGTTGGCGCTGGAGCTTGCACTATTAACTTACCGGCTGAACAGGCCAGGCTTAGGGCTAAACCAACAGCTATGGCCATTATTAAGAAAAATCGGTTGTTGTCTTTTGCTTGTTTCAAGTTTTTGTTTTTTAACCGCCACATATCCATTACGAAACATCGCCCCAACATTTAAGGTGTTGGGGCGTAATCATCATTGAGTACAGGTGTGGTTGCCGGATTTTCTACAAGACCACGTTTAAAAAACAAGGTTGCAGGGTAGCAGGTTCGGTAATTTGCAACTTTGCAACTTTGCAACCTTGCAACCTTGCTCAATAATTTTTTATCGATGTAAAAGCCTTAGACGCTAAAGTTTATGACTATTCCGAGAACCAGACAAAATCCCAAACCCATTGCTCTGGGTTACTTGAATAGCTTAGAGGCACTTTGTCGGATAGTTGAGTGCCGCCGCCGTCTACAATGTAGATGTTCCAGGTGCCGTCTTCAAACCCCCCTGGCTCAAATTTAACGTTGCCATATTTGGCGTACCCTTGAGCGCCGCCAACCGCATCAAAACCCCAGGTTGAAGCGCCGCTTTTAAGCGTTTTGCCCGACGAGTGTTCGCCAATAACATAAAATCCTCCCAGGGGCGTTCCATTGGCATCACTGATAAATACAACATTGGATAGAATGGAGGATTGGGTTTTTTGCCACATACGATTGCCTTGCTCCTTGACCTTAAACCTCCAACTTGGCGTTGGCGTAGGGGCGGGAGTGGGCGTATCGGTGGGCGCCGCCGGCGGGGGAGGTACCGGGGTGTTGGTTGGGACCGGCGTATCGGTAGGGGCGGGGGTAGGGGTTGGTTCGGGCGTATTGGTTGGGACGGGTGTGGGGGTATCCGTGGGAATGGGGGTGATGGTTGGGGTTAAGGTTGGGGTTGGGGTGTCGGTATAATCTGGAGTTGGGGTAAAGGTGGGCCGGGGCGTTGGCCGGCGTCGTTCCCGGGTAGGGGTGGCGTCGGCTGACGCGGCCAGGAAGTCAACGGACCTGACCTTGTCGATGACGGGTTGAGCCATACTACAGCTTATTGATGTTAGCGCAAGCAAAAAAAACGCCGCTAATAGGGGGCGTGAAGTTCCCATAGTTCAAACAAATCCTTCCTTTGGTGTTTCAAGGGGTTAATTATAGCATGTTGAAATATGCTGGCAAACGGTTGGGATGAACGTGGAATCAGTAATTGGTAATTGCTAACTAGCTACCCTACGTTTTTATCAAAAGAGTTAATTCATCCACAATGGACACAGATTTTTATCAATGTTTTTTAGATTATCTGGATGCAGGCTAGTCCACTGGTCACTAATTACTGATCTGGGGCGTAAGCGCTAGAAGGAACGATTTACGCTAATTTCCACCAGGTTGCCTCGCCAATGGCCAATAACACTAATACCAGGGCAATGGCAAAACCAATCAAGGCAAATTTAAACTTATTGACGCCGTCCGCTACTTTTTTAGCCCTAGCCGCGCCAAATTCAAGCCCTCCAACAGATAAAAGAGCGACAATAACATGCCCGCCGGTAAACTGAACATTGCCATACATAGGCGATACCGTGTAGAGAATAACCCCCAACACAACCTGAATATAAACGGCAATTCTGGAGAATACCAGTAATCTGGCATCAAGATTAGACCACTTTTGTTTGCTTAGCCAGCCAATTAAGGCTTTTACTACAGTAATAACAATCAGAAGCAGCACAATCCATCGCCAGATGGAGTGGCCCATTAATAAAAGACCGTACATACATCTCTCTCTTTTGCTATGAAATGATTCGGTAATTGTTTGGGGCGTCTTATCCAACCTGACGAACGACGGTGGACGAACGATTAAAACGTTGTTCTATCGTTTCATTCGTCTGCCGGCGTTTGTCATTTGTTCTTTCTGGCAGCCGCATTAAATTACCAAACCCTCTAGTTGTAGTTATTTTTAACGCGCCGTTGATTGTAGCATAGGATTGAGCAGCCAACAAGATTTTATGGAAGTAGGCGCATCTTGGAGTTTAGAAAATTTTGTGTCAGGTTTCTTTATCTACCCTCATAAAGATGGCGCCTGCTTGGGAGGGTTCAAAGTTGTCAGGCCATTTTGTAGAACTGTTATACTGGGCCTGGCTCAGGTTGGCGGCTTGCAGGTCGGCATCACGCAGGTCGGCTCCAACCAGGTTGGTTTCACCCAGATTAGCCTTTACCAGAACGGCGTTTTGCAGGTTAGTATGAGTTAAAATAGCTCTAAACAGGTTGGCCCTAAACAGGTTGGCCTTAAACAGATTGGCGCAATTTAGATTAGCATAGCTCAGATCAGCATCGCTCAGGTCAACCATACTCAGGTCTATTTCGCTCAGGTTAACCCCATTCAAATAACTTCGGTGCAGATTGGCTTGGAGCAGATTGGCTTGGTACAAATTGGCAAGGTGTAGGTTAACCCCGCTCAAATTAGTTTTGCTTAAGTTGGCCTGGCGCAAGTTAGCGGTGTGCAAATTGGCCTCGCTTAAATCAACCCCATATAGGTCTTGTTCTTCTGCGCCTTTATTAACAATTTCCCAAACCAGTTGCCATTTGTAGTCAATTTGGGTGGTATTATCAATCTTGGCTCCACGCAAGGCGGCCATACTCAAATTGGCCTCTTGAAGGTTGGCTCCACTCATATTAGCCTGGCTTAAGTCGGTTCTGCTGATATCGGCCTCACACAGGTTGGCCATAAATAAATTTGCCCTTGATAAACAGGCTTCACTCAAGTCGGCTTTGTGCAGATTGGCTTTGCTTAAATCTGCTCCGCTCAGGATGGCTTGGCTTAGAGCGTGTTTCTTAAAGACCGCAGAGGTTTTTTGCGAGATATTTTCAAGCGAATTTGCCTCGATTATGACCCTGACTTACAGTTAAAATGGGCTTTAGAAACCTCTGCGGTCTGGCCCACACGATTTAAGAAACAC
>JAJRVO010000202.1 GCA_024277275.1 Chloroflexota bacterium | reverse complement strand
GTTTTTCAGTCACTCTTTGCAAGGGCTGGATACGATTTTTGACAGACTGGTCGAAATTGTGGCTGAGATGGGGGTACGAGAAACTGCCTCTCCCATTGTTGCCCTTGAACAACAGCTATCCCCTTAAGTTTACGATTATGCCCCGGCGACCTGGCAACTCAGTTTGGCCCCAAAGCTGTTATTCGTTCTCATACGGTAATCTATGCCGGTAATACCATTGGCTCTCATTTTTAAACCGGGCATGGAGTTATGATTCGCGAATTAAACCAAATTGGGGACAATGTGAGCATTGGGACTCATTCGGTTATTGAACACCACGTCCAAATTGATGATAACGTTCGGGTTCACTCTAATGCTTTTATCCCTGAATTTTCAATTTTAGAAGAGGGTGCTTGGGTTGGACCAAACGTGGTTTTTACCAATGCTCTCTACCCGCTAAGTCCCCAGGCAAAATCTAATCTTAAGGGGTCTCATCTAAAGAATTTAGACGACGGATGATTAATAGTTAACATTCATAATAAGGAAAGATCAAAATTTTGTGGGATATAGACTATAAATTTTGGGGAATTACTAATGTTTTGCCCCACTAGCTTCCAAGAATTGCTGTAATTAAGCTGTTCCGTCCCACCATTTTTATTGTGAATGTTAACTAATGCTAACTTAAACTTGGTTAGAAATTACGGCGATTTTGACGCAGAAATGAAGAAGATGGAAAAGCTTTACACAGAAATAATCTAATGTTGGTGTCTGCGTACCTACTAACAACGAAATTATGGTTTCAGCAATTTATAGACCAATGAGAATTGTCCATTTAGTTGATTATTTCCAACCTGTTTTGGGGTATCAAGAGACTTTCTTGGCTCGTGAGCAGCTTTGCTTAGGGCATGATGTTACTGTGGTTACTGCCGACCGTTTTGCTCCCTTTCCTGATTATGCTGATACCATCCAGCCTTTAGCGGGAGATCGTATCCGTCCGGTGGGTCGAGGGGTTGAAGAAGGGATACCCGTTTGGCGGCTCCCGGTGCAATTTGAGCATAGATACCGTTGTTGGCTAAAGGGACTGGGACAAACATTGCAGACCTTACGTCCCGACGTGGTTCATGCACACAACATTATTAAACTAACCTCAATACAAGCTGTTCTCCTCAAACCTCGTTTGGGGTATCGTTTGTTAGTTGATGATCACTCGCTGCGCGTGGCTTTAGATGAGAGTAGGACAGGTAAACTATTTTACGGTTTGTTTCGTTTGTTTTTAGCCTCACTATTTCAGCGTAGAATCGACACCTTGGTAGCGGTTACTGATGGAATTGCCGACATCATCCGTGAGGTTTATGGACTAAATAAATTGCCGGTACAGATGATAGAACTGGGCGTAGATGCCCAACGGTTTCGCCCGGATACTGCCTTACGTCAGGCGATGCGTACCGATTTGGGCCTTAGCACAGACGACTTTTTGGCCATTTATACAGGTAAAGTAATGCCTGCCAAAGCACCGCACTGGTTAGTAGAATCTTTGGTTCACTGTCCGTCCCAGATCAAAGTATTGCTATTGGGTAATGCCTCTGCCAATTACCGTCAGCAAATTGACCAAATAATCTCTGAGCATAATTTGAAAGAACGTGTACTGTTTCGACCGGCTGTTAAACAGGCGGAATTACCCGGCTATTTTGCGGCAGCCGATGTGGGATGCTGGCCGCGAGAAGGGTCTATGTCTATGTTGGAAGCGGCTGCTTGTGGCTTGCCTATCATTGTTGTTGCTGGAGAATTAGCCCAACGGGTACGTTATGGTAACGGACTGGAATATCCAGAAGGTGACGTTGCTGCCCTGGCTTGGTGCCTTACTCAACTGGCTCAAGATCCGGACATGGCCCGGCAGATGGGGGCGCAAGGCCGCCGGTTAGTAGAAGACCATTACAGGTGGGTTGAGATTAACCGCCAATTCCTGGCTGCTTATCAACAGATGTAGAAATTATGTCAAGCACAAATTTGGATGATTTTTAACAAATAGCGAGTTTACAATTGATAATATGAAGAAGATAGCTGTAATTGGTTGTGGTTATTGGGGCAAGAACCTGGCGCGTAATTTTAATCAACTTGATGCTCTGGTTATGGTGTGCGATGTTACACCGGCCGGCCGAGCGATGGCAACTGAGATTGCACCCGGCATTGAAGTTGTTGACAACGTTGAGCAAGCCTTATCTGCTCAGATAGATGGCGTCGTTATTGCTACGCCGGCTGAGACTCATCATAAGTTGGCCAGTCAAGCGCTGCAAGCCGGTAAGGATGTTTTTGTTGAAAAGCCCCTGGCTTTAACCTATGAGCAGGGTGTCGAGTTGGTGCAATTGGCCGAAAAGCAAGGTCGCATCCTGATGGTTGGGCATGTTTTGGAGTATCATCCGGCCGTTGTGCGCTTGCTGGAATTGGTACGCAGTGGTCAGTTAGGCAAGATTCAATATATTTATTCTAACCGTCTGAGCCTGGGCAAGGTGCGGCGTGCGGAGAACATTCTCTGGAGTTTTGCTCCGCACGATATTGCCGTTATCCTACGTTTAATGGATGATCTGCCCTTTCAGGTAGTAGCCTGCGGGGGTAGTTACGTTCAGCCCAATATCGCCGACGTTACGGTGACTAATCTGCTATTTGATAATGGCGTACGGGCCCACATTCACGTTTCCTGGCTGCATCCTTTTAAGGAGCAGCGATTGGTGGTGATTGGTTCTCGTAAGATGGTCAGTTTTGACGATGTTGCTAAAAAGCTGATCTTGTATGATCAACGTGTGGAAGTGAAAGAGGGACAACCCCTGCCCGTCAAGAGCAGTGGTGAAGAGGTCGCCTTTGCAGCTGATGAACCCCTTCGTATGGAATGTCAGGCTTTTTTGCAGGCTATGGTCGCTCGTCAACCTCCTCTGACCGATGGTTATAGTGGCTTGCGGGTTCTCAAAGTGTTACAGGCAGCGCAACGTTCTTTAATTATGAATGGGGCCTTGGTAGAGTTGTCAATGGAAATTTCTATCGAAAACGGGGTGTGAACGCGGATATGAATGAGTTGAATTATTATGTTCATCCCAGCGCTTATGTAGACGAGCCGGGTGTCATCGGTTCCGGCACCAAGATTTGGCATTTTTGCCACGTAATGCCGGGAGCGCATATTGGTCAGAATTGTGTCCTGGGGCAAAATGTCTTCGTAGCCGGCCAGGTTATAATTGGGAACAATGTTAAAATTCAAAATAATGTTTCGGTCTATACCGGGGTTGAACTGGAAGATGATGTGTTTTGTGGCCCGTCGTGCGTCTTTACCAACGTCACCAATCCCCGTTCTCAGATTAGGCGCCACCATCTCTACGAACAAACGTTGGTGCGACGTGGGGCCACCATTGGGGCGAATGCTACCATTGTTTGTGGGGCCGCCATTGGGCGTTATGCCTTTATTGGAGCCGGCGCTGTGGTGCGAGGCAATGTGCCGGATTATGCCCTGATGTTAGGTGTCCCGGCCAGACGCAAAGGGTGGATGAGCCGTCATGGGCATAGATTGCCAGACCCGGATAGTGAGGGTCTTATGGTCTGTCCGGAAAGCGGCTGGCGTTATCAAGAAGTTGAGCCGGGGCTATTACGCTGCCTTGATTGGTCGGAAGATGAACCATTGTCCACAAAGGGGCCGCCTATGAAGCGGGGCTTCACACGCACCTGATGAAACCCAACAGCAGGGGTGCAAGGGTGCAGCGGTGCAGGGGTGATTTTTGTTCATTGCTCATTGTTAATTGTTCATTGGTTTCATAGGAGGTTATATGACTGTTAATTCACAAGCTGTAGCAAAAATTCGATCGGTTTCTGTACCACTGCTGGATTTAAAAGCCCAGTATGCTACCATCCGGACTGAAGTACAGGCGGCGATTGATCGGGTGGTCGAATCACAATACTTTATTCTCGGTCCGGAAGTAGAGGCTTTAGAGAGAGAAGTTGCTGCCTACTCGCAGTGCCAATATGGTATTGGGGTGTCATCGGGCACGGATGCCCTGCTGGTTTCGCTCATAGCGATTGGCATTAAGCCGGGCGATGAGGTCATTACTACCCCCTACACCTTCTTTGCTACGGCCGGGGCGATTGCCCGTTTGGGAGCCAAGCCGGTTTTTGTAGATATCGATCCCTGTACTTATAATCTCAATCCGGCCGGACTGGAAGCAGTGATTACCGAACGCAGCCGGGCAATTATTCCGGTTCACCTTTACGGTCAAATGGCCGATATGGACCAAATTATGGAGGTTGCCCAACGCTACAACCTTTATGTGATTGAGGATGCGGCTCAGGCAATTGGGGCGGACTATAAAGGACGCCGGGCCGGTTCTGTCGGCCATCTGGGATGTTTTAGCTTCTTTCCCTCCAAAAACCTGGGAGGATTTGGTGATGGAGGTATGGTGGTTGCCAACGATCCCGAACTGGCTGACCGGGTGAAACTGCTGCGCAACCATGGCTACCGGCCCAAATATTATAATAAAGTTGTTGGTGGTAACTTTCGCCTGGACGCAATCCAGGCTGCCATACTGCGAGTCAAGCTGACTTACCTGGATCAGTGGACCATGGCCCGCCAGCGAAATGCGGCCACCTACAGGCGCTTATTTACTAAAGCCGGGTTGGTGATTGATGCTAAAAATGACGTTTCACTTGACCAGGAACAAGGCGTCATAATGCCTCTGGAAACCGGCCTTGGGCGTCATATTTATAACCAATTTGTGATTTGCGGTAAACGGCGAGATGCCTTGAAGGATCACTTGAAACAACAAAATGTTGGTACGGAAATCTACTACCCCGTACCACTACACCTGCAAGAATGTTTTGCCGATTTAGGATACCGGAGAGGCGATTTCCCGGTGAGTGAGAGAGCGGCCTGGCAGACCTTGGCTCTACCCATCTATCCGGAATTGACCGAAGCGATGCAAGCGGCGGTTGTGGACGCCATCGCTGATTTTTATCGTCATGGAGCGATTGCCGGATGAAAGTAGTAACCGTCGTCGGGGCACGTCCCCAATTTATCAAAGCCGCGCCGGTCAGCAAAGCTCTGCGGGAAACCGGTCATCAAGAGTTTCTGGTCCATACCGGTCAGCACTACGATTACGAGATGTCGCAAATTTTCTTTGAAGAACTGCATATCCCCAAACCAGATGTGAATTTGGAAATTGGTTCTGGTTCTCACGGCCGGCAAACCGGCCGGATGCTGATTCACCTGGAAGAAGTTATGCAGCAGCAAAAACCGGACTTGGTGCTGGTTTACGGCGACACGAATTCGACTTTGGCCGGGGCGCTGGCGGCGGTCAAGTTGCACCTTCCTCTGGCTCACGTGGAGGCGGGTCTCCGCTCCTTCAACCGGAGGATGCCGGAGGAACACAACCGGGTGCTGACCGACCATTGTGCCGATCTGCTTTTTTGTCCTACCCAAACGGCGACAGACAATCTGTCCAGGGAAGGAATCACTCAGAACGTCCATCTGGTCGGCGACACGATGTATGATGCTGTGTTGCAGTTTGCCCCAATTGCCAACCGGCGTTCGACCATTTTGTCGGACATGAACCTGAAGCCAAAAGATTACTCGTTGGCCACGGTCCACCGGCCCTACAACACAGATATTCCTGAGAACCTGCGCAACATTCTAACTGCTTTTCTTGAAATTGGTGAGCCTATTATCTTTCCTGTTCATCCCCGGACTAGAAAACATATCGAGGCGTTGAATGTGCCAACATTCCAACATGCCAACATTCAGTTCATTGACCCGGTGGGCTATCTGGATATGTTGGTGCTGGAGCAACACGCCCGGTTAATCTTGACCGATTCTGGGGGGATGCAAAAGGAGGCTTATTTTTTTGAGGTGCCATGCCTGACTTTGCGGCCGGAAACGGAGTGGGTCGAAACGGTAGAAGCGGGCTGGAATATAGTCGTCGGGGCCAATCAAAGCCGGATCATCGAGGTAGCCGGCAGCTATGTCTGGCCTGAAGATACTCCACCGCCCATTTTTGGAGATGGGCAGGCCAGTTACGCTATTGTACGACACTTTGCTCAATGTCATTGAGTAGAGAGGGCGTCGTTGAAGATTAATTGAGTTGACAAGAAATCGGTTTATGGTGGTATATTAAGTAATGAGAATTAAATAACTGTCCCTCAACATTGTAATTGGTAAATGGTAATTGGTTATTAAGCCAATCCCTAATTACTAATTACCATTTACTGCGCTCTGAAATGAGACAGTTATTTAATCCCGATTCCTAAGGAG
>JAJRVO010000201.1 GCA_024277275.1 Chloroflexota bacterium | reverse complement strand
TATCACGACTACGTTTTTGTCTTGTGGGCAAATAAGTTTGAGGAAGCCATAGCCACTATTTTTGTCACCGAACTGCGTGAGGCCGGGCTGCGGGTGAAGGTGGTCGGCTTGACTCCCCAGTACATCCGCGGCTCCCATGGGCTGGTTTTGGTACCCGATTTAACGCTGGATCAGGCCCTGCCCCTGGCAGCAAACACAATTTGCCTGGTTATTCCTCACGCCTCGTCCGGCATCAAGCGACTCAAGAACGACCCGCGCCTGCAAGAACTCTTTGACCAGGCTCATGCCAATCAGGCCAAATTTGTGATCGGGCGATTAAATGGGACTGATATAACTGAACTGGGACTGATTCCGGAGCCGGTGACAGACAAGGTTATCGTATACCCCGATGGCAAAGATGTCATTGAGTTTGCCCGCGAATTGGCCGATTCGCTGCTGGCCGGTTAGTGATGATGAAACGTGAGGTGTGTGCCCACGATTTGCCATCCAATATCCAAATTTGGGGCAAAAGGCAGCACTTTTTCCCGCATAAAGTAGCCTTTTGCCCCTGCCAATCCCGGCAATTGTGTGTCATAATATAGACGTTTGTTTTGTGACAGTTGTCACTTTAGCCAATTTTTCTTTGCCAATAGGCTATTGACTGAAGGGACAATAGATGAAGTCCAACTTATTGCCAAACCACTCATATTAAAGAGAGAGGATATGCCAAATCAATCTAACCAAAACAATCTCGTACTGATTATCCTGACCGGAGGTGTTCTGTTTGTGCTGCTGGCCGGATGTGTTGCCGGCGTGTTGTTATGGCAAACACCAACGTCGCAACTGTCAAACGATTCTATCACTGTTACACCTTCTACAGGTGAAGTACATACGCCTACCCCGGTTGGCAATGAAGTGGTTTCAGCCGAGATTGACACGAAAGTTGAACCATTGCCTGTCGCCACCTCCACTTCCACCTCGATTCCCGGCACTGCCATGCCCACACCAGCCTCAATTGCCGGAGACCAACTTTCTATGCCGACGGCTACATTCACCCCGCCTCTACCAACGCCTACCTCAACCCCAACAAATACCCCCACCCCCCGCCCGCCTCCAACTGTTCCCGAACCGGTGGAGGGTCTGGGTATCGGCTATCTTGCTCCCAATTTTACCCTGGGCAGCAATCGAGCCAGCCGGGTTAGTTTAAGCGAACTGCGAGGCAAAATAGTCATCCTCAATTTCTGGGCCAGTTGGTGTCCCCCCTGTCGTCACGAGGTGCCGGCCCTGCAAGCGATTCACCATGAATATGGACCGCAGGGAGTAGTTGTTTTGGCGGTGAACCTGGGAGAGAAGTTGGAGAATGTCGAACGCTTTGCCCACGATAACGGTATCAGCTTTGCCGTCTGGCTGGATGAAGACAAATGGGCCGGCAATATCTATGGCGTCCGGTCCATCCCTACCACCTATTTTATTGACCAGGATGGCATTATCCGGACCATTCAATTTGGTTCGATGACCCGCGAGCAGATTATAAACCACTTGGAGAAGTTATTATGACAGTAAACAGCATAACAACAAATCGCCGCTTGCTGTGGGTGGCAGCCATTGGCCTATGGGTCATTGGCTGCGTGATTATCGCCATTGGAGCCGGTATTTGGTGGAATCGGCGAGGCTATGCCAGAGAAGTGGCCGTAGAAATCCCGCCGGCGGCTCCGTCCAACCCGGACCCCACCGAGCCGCCCCCTACTGAAACACCCAAACCCACTTTAACGCCTGTGTCCACTCCAACAGTAGCTGAGACTGAACAATCGGATAGCTCTACCGCCAAGGACGCAATCAAGGTAAGTTCAGATGAGACACCGGTCTCGGCCGGCGATACATTGGCCCGGCCTACGGCTACTCCCGCGCAGGAAGGCATCATCCTATTCCTTTCCAGCCGGGACCACGTACAAACGGAAGAAAAAATACGAGACCGCAGCGGCGCTCACGAGATGGAGTTGTATGCTATGCGTGCCGACGGCAGCCGGCAAACCCGCTTGAGCGATGGCGCTTTGAAACTGACCAATTATCCACCGCCGCCATTGACCTCATATTCCATCAACGGGCAGATTGTTATTCGTGGAACAGATATATTTGACCTCAAAACCAGGCAAGTGGTAGAAAAACTTGCTCCCACTCAAGTAGTTGATGGTCGTCCCTTGAAAATTCCAGGCGGAAGTTCTAACGACTTTGTGGCTTTGCAACCAGCTTGGTCGCAAGATGGGGAGATGGTCTTTTTTGGTGGAGTCGCCTCGGATGGCTTCAGCCTCTACTATCTTAAGACTATTGGTGACGCGGTTCAGCGATTAACCGTTGCGCCCGATGAATCGTGGGGGGATAGATTCCCTGCGTGGTCACCGGATGGGGAGCAAATAGTGTTTGATCGTCAATGGCATGATAAAAACCAGGATGGCTTATGGATAATGTCTAAAGACGGTAGCGAATTACGACGATTAGTTGTGTCCGACGTTATCGCCAATGGAACTCATCAGTCATCCTGGTCACCCGATGGGAAAACGATAGCGTATGAAGGCCCCAAAGAAAACACCCAACACTATTATTTTGAATTATGGGCCGTAGATGTTGCTGGCCGAAAGCCACGCCAGTTAACCCACTTACCTGAAAACCAGAGTATTTGGGGACCGGTCTGGTCGCCGGATAGCCGGCAGATTGCTTTTACAATGGCTCCGGGCGGAACGATGGGCAGTCAGGCAGATGTCTACGCCATCAACGCTAGCGGCGGCGAACCGCGCCAATTAACCTTTGAGGGCTACACCAACCTCGCCCCCCTCTGGCTGCCCCTGGATGCCGGCGAAATTTTGGCCGGAGGCGATACGCCTCTGCTGCCCACCCCCCAACCGATATCCAAACCCACCCCCGTCAAGTCAACCAACTGCCCTTCGCCGGACGTGCAGATTGCCTCGCCCGCGCCGGGAACGCGCTTTACTCGGCGCAACAATTTTATTGTGGGTACGGCCAATATTTCTCGTTTCCACCACTGGCGGATCGAATACTCCACCGACCCCAACGGCGGCTGGAACTACTTGCTGGAGCGAGACTACCCCGTTGATAACGACAAACTGGTCATGATTGACGCCGGCACTGTTCCCAACGGTCCCTACGGCCTGCGCCTGACCGTAGTAGATGAAACCGGCAACTACCCCGAGCCGTGCGAGGTCTGGTTTGTGAATGTCTATTGAACGGGTAGTTTCAGCGTATCAGTATTACGTGATCAGATTCAGGACGGAACACGAAACACGCAGTACGCAATATACCATCCATTTTATTTTAAGGAGATAACTATGCAACCCACATCACAACAACCACCACAGTACGCGCCACGTCCACCCAAGGACAAAAGCGTGGCGCTTATTCTGTAAATACTTCCTGGTCTGATCGGATTTCTTGGCTTTGGTTGGATTTATAGCGACCAAACCAATACCGGTATTATGCAGGGCTGTTCAGTTCTCACCAATCGCCGATGATTTTACCGCCAAGGACGCCAAGATCGCCAAGATTTTTATAAATTCTTTGCGTCCTTGGCGCTCTTGGCGGTTTAAAAATTATGCCACGCCTTAGAACTGAACAGCCC
>JAJRVO010000200.1 GCA_024277275.1 Chloroflexota bacterium | reverse complement strand
GAGCGTGTTTCTTAAAGACCGCAGAGGTTTTTTGCGAGACATTTTTAAGCGAATTTGCCCCGGTTATGAACCTGACTTACAGTTAAAATCGGCTTCAGAAACCTCTGCGGTCTGGTCTACACGATTTAAGAAACACCTTTTAAGAGGTTATGTGTTAAAACTTGGCAAGAGGCTAAAATTATGGTAAATTGAGGATGTCGTTGACAGTCGTTCTAATTGCGACACGACTTTGCGGGATCGGTTTAGAATGTTCTGTTACGATTGAATTTGAAAGAAAGGAGGGAGGTAATTGTGGCAGAACGTGAAACGGGCACTGTCAAGTGGTTTAACAACACTAAGGGCTATGGCTTCATTGAGCGTAGTGATGAGCTACCGGATATTTTTGTGCATTATAGCGCCGTTCGCGGTGAAGGTTTTCGCTCGTTGGAAGAAGGCCAACGGGTAGAATTTACAGTCACGCAGGGACCTAAGGGTCCCCAGGCCCAGGACGTAGCTATAATCGGTTAGCAAAGTGGCTTCTCTAAAATTTCAGGACAACTAGTTCAAAAATTCTAGTTTTTAAAATTAAAAGGTTTTTACCTACATTATTAAAAAGATACAATTACCGTGCGACGCATGTAAAATATGCGTCGCACACTGTTTGTAAGCATTTAGCCCCTCATCTCATTATCACGCTCCAGCGTGGTAATGCCACGCAGTTGTTTGAGCGATAAGAAAATGACACCCACCCCAACAACCGAACCCAAACGGGTCATTTTATTGATGCGAGCCAGCACCTATCGAGGCCGGCCTTTTTACCAGGCCGCCAAGCGACTCGGTATAGAAATTATTCCGGGTATCGACATCCATCCAGACCTGGCCGAGTATTGGCAAGTATCGTTGCCCATCCAATTTGATGAGCCGGATAAAGCAGCCCAAACAATTATCGATTTTGCCAGGCAGAAGCCGGTGCAGGCCATTCTCTCTATCGACGATAGCGCCTCCGTTATTGCCGCCAAAGCCAGTCAGGCGTTGGGGTTGCTTCATAACTCTGCCGACTCGGCATTAGCGGCCCGTAACAAGTACCATATGCGCCGGCTGTTTGCCGAGGCCGGAGTATCGTCGCCAAAATTTAGGGTGTATGATATGGCAGACGACCCGGCTAAGATTACCGCCGAAGTAACGTTTCCCTGTGTGGTTAAGCCGCTGCTGCTCTACGGCAGCCGAGGCGTTATCCGGGCCAATAACCCGGCTGAATTTAAGGATGCCTTTAACTGGTTGGGGCGTATGCTGGCCGCAATGGAGCGCATGCCGGGATCGACCCAGATTCTGGTTGAGGACTTTATTCCCGGTGTTGAGGTGGCTTTGGAGGGGGTCATCGACCAAAACCAATTAAAAGTACTGGCTCTATTCGACAAACCCGACCCGTTGGACGGCCCTTTTTTTGAGGAGACCCTTTACGTGACTCCCTCTCGCTTGGCTGCCCGCGTTCAGGCCGATATTGCCGCCTGCGCGGAACGGGCGGCTGCTGCGCTGGGGTTGCGTCACGGCCCCGTTCACGCCGAGCTTCGCGTCAATGAGGCCGGCCCGTGGATGGTTGAAATCGCGGGGCGTTCCATTGGAGGGCTTTGTTCCCAAACGCTCCATTTTAGCCTCGATGATATTTCGCTGGAGGAGTTGATTTTGCGCCAGGCTGTCGGGCTGGAGATTGAATCGATGACCCGCGAGGAGCAGGCCAGCGGGGTCATGATGATCCCCATCCCGTCGGCGGGCATTCTAAAAGCGGTAAGCGGGGTAGAGGCGGCCAAAGCCGTGCCGGGCGTTGAGTCGATTGAAATTACAGCCAAGCTCAATTATCCTCTGACTCCGCTGCCGGAGGGGGCAAGCTATCTTGGTTTTATTTTTGCAAAGGGTGAAAAACCTGAAGAGGTAGAGGCTGCGCTGCGTAAAGCGCACCAACATCTCCACTTTGAAATTGAAGAGACGCTACCGATTTTGAGTTAACGAGAGGATTTGGTAATTCAATGAAGTCGTTAAAAAAGACGAACGATGAACGACGGTAGTTGAATGAAACGAATGAACCGGGTTTTTATCGCTCGTCCATCGTCGTCCGTCCAGTTGACTAAAACGACCTGAACATTTACCGAATTGTCTCTTAGCAAAAAGGCTATTTTTTCCGGGCCGGGCCGCCGCCTTTCCCAGGAGCGCCTTCGGGGGACCAACCTTCTGGCATTTGAGCGCCCACGCCAAAAAAAAACTCCTCCATTTGTTCTATCAAAAACTGCCGGGCGTTGGGGTCGGCTAAAACTAAACCATTGTGATTAATCAGGAGTACCTGGTGCTCTAGCCAGATATCCCAACCTTGTTGTGAAACATTCTCAAAGATGCGATCCCCAAGCTCGCCTGGAAACGGGGAATTCTCCAGACCGGGTAATTCTCTGCCTAATTTGACGCATTGTACCATTCGGGTCATTTATTTTCTCTCTTTATGTTGATGTAGTAATCGGAAATGAATTTACAAAACCCGGCTGAAGTCTCTACTCCAACGCGCTTATTTTCCGATATAGATTTATTATAAGCAATACTATAGAAAATTAATTTCAGAAAGTCAAATATTGGGAGCGATTGTCTGTAATGAGGGTTGTTTTTTTTGGGATGACCGGCCGGTTTTCTGTTGCGCCATTAGAGAAATTGCTGCTTGCCGGGGTTGATGTTTGTGCCGTGGTGGTCCCGGCGACTCAATCGGGCGACGGCTCGCCTCCCCATCGCGTCGAGCCGCCTTTGCCCAGCGTGTCAGATTTACACATTATTGACCCCTATCTTGAACACAACATCATCCATCTGGCTTGGGCCAATAACATCCCGGTGTGGCAGGTCGACTCATTGTCAGAGGCTCAGACTGTGGCGATGTTGACGGACCTCCAACCGGATTTGATTGGTGTAGTTTGTTTTCCCCACATTTTTCCTCCGGCTTTGCTGCAATTGCCCCGCTATGGTTGTTTAAACCTGCACCCCTCGCTGCTACCGGCTTATCGCGGTCCGGCTCCTCTCTTTTGGATTGCGCATCAGGATGAACGCAAAACCGGCGTTACGCTCCATTTTTTAGATGAGGGACTTGATAGCGGCGACATAGTGGCCCAGACCAGCTTTGAACGCCCCGACGGTATCTCCGGCGCTGAACTTGAACAGCGTTGCGCAGCAGAGGGAGCCGCCTTGTTACTGGCCGCCGTACAGCAGCTTGAGCGTGGACCGCTTCCACGTCGTCCCCAGGCAGAAGATGAAGCCGGCTATTTTCCCTGGCCGTCCGAGGCCGATTTTGTCATTCCAACTGATTGGCCGGCTCGACGAGCTTTTAACTTTTTGCGGGGAGCGGAGGATTGGCCTTTGGTCATTGATGCCAAAGAAGCGGTATTTTCTATTCGTGTAGCCGTATCCTATGCAACTAATCAAACCTTGAAACAGCCCTATGTTCTTTTTGACGATGAGCTATGGGTTCAATTCCAGCCGGGGGTGCTGCGAGCTAAGGTTTACATTTTGTAACTAATCCCCAAAACATATATCCAAATCGCGGGCGGTCAAGATAGTATCGCAGTCCGGCGGAACTGATTTCATACGGCGGGTGGCTTGTTCCAGCGGAACGTAACGCACCGTGGGGGGGTCCAGGGCGACCATTTTGCCGAATTGGCCCTCTTCCAAAGCTCTAATTGCCGCCGCCCCAAATCGCAGCGAGATTAGCCGGTCAAAGGTGGTTGGGGTTCCGCCCCGCAGCAAGTGCCCCAGCACAATCGATCGAGTGTCCTTGCCGGTCAGTTGGTGAAGCGCTGCCGCCACTTTCTCCCCTGCGCCGCCCAGGCGTTGTTCTTTGCCGACTTCTTTTTCAACGACAGACAGAGCGCCGTCTTTGGGTTTGGCCCCTTCGGCCACCACAATAATGGAGAAAAGTTGTCCTCGCCGGTCGCGCTCCTCGATTTTGGCGGCTACTTTGTTGATATCATACGGGATTTCCGGGATTAAAATAGCGTCATCCGTGCCGGATACTCCCGTATTCAGGGCAATCCAGCCGGCGTAACGCCCCATCACTTCCACCACCATCACCCGATGGTGAGCCTCGGCGGTGGAGTGCAGGCGGTCTATACATTCTGTAGCAAATGATACGGCTGTATCAAATCCAAAAGTGACGACGGTTTGGTCGAGGTCGTTGTCAATGGTTTTGGGTACGCCAACTACCGGCAACCCCTTTTGAAACAACACATTGGCAATTCCCAGCGATCCGTCGCCACCGATGGCAACAAGGGCGTCAAGGTTATGCTTGTGAAAGGTTTCTACCACTTCATCGGAGCGATCTTTTTCATCAAATTGACCGTCCTCGCCTTGCATAGGGAATTTTAGCGGGTTGCCCTTGTTGGTCGTTCCCAGAATAGTCCCGCCCAGGTGCGTGATGCCTCTCACGCTTTTGCGAGTCAGCTTGATTACGCCGCCCTCCGGATACTCCTCTGGCACAAGCAAGCCGTTGTAGCTGTCGCGGATGCCGTAACATTCCCAACCGCGATGCAGCGCCGCTAATACAGTCGCCCGAATGACGGCGTTTAGACCCGGCGCGTCGCCGCCGCCGGTGTTGATAGCTATCTTTTTAATTTCTTTTTTCACAATAAACCTCCCGGTGGTCAATTAACAATGAGCAATTAACAATTATCAATAGAGTGTTAAGGAGCAAGCGAGAGCGTGGTCAACTCTATGGCGTTATCAGGTTGAGGTTGATTCTTGATTGTGACCGGCAGCCGTTGGCCGGTGACAGGGTTGTACATGCCGGCCAGCAGCCGATAATCGCCTGGGGGAGCGCCCTGGCGAAGAGAGAGAAGGTAGCGGTCAATCACGGCGTCGGTTTTGGCCCAGGCCGTGGTTGGGTAGCGACCGGCTTGCGGAGGATTGTCCCACTGCGCCCAGACTTGCCCATCCGGGCCAATCAGTTGGGTAAAAACGGTGTACTCATCGGCAATTTTGTCAGTGGATTGCCAGTAAAGCGCAACAGCTACCGTTTTTGGCGAATCGGAAAATGCTGGGTTTATCTCGTAACCGGTGAGCTGGATTGATACGCCAATTTGGGCCTCAAAGGGTTGGGGTGGGGGTGTATCATGGGCCGGATCGAGCAGGCGGAAGGTGATGGGGTAGAGATTGTTGGCCGGCGGGATGTCCCCGCCGGTGATAGGGAGGTACTCAAATCCATCAGGCAAGGTTTTATCCTGGCGGATGAGGCTCATTTCCAGTTGGTAAAGACCGGGCGGGGTATCGGGTTTGAGGCGGATGGGGTAGGTTTCTTCAATGATTTCGGTGGGCGCCCATAGAAGGTTGGGGTAGCGATTGCCCAGCGTGGCTACTCGTTCGCCGCCTACGGCAAAGTCCTTGTCGAGCAATTTAAGGGCGATAACTAGCGGCTCGGCCATCCAACGCCGGGCTTGCCAGCGGATGGCGAGGGGGAGGGGGGATGAATGATGAATGATGAATGATGAATGATGAATGGATTGGGCAGTAGGGTTTGTCTGGGTGATGAGGCTGATGGTGGATTGGTCTGGGAATTGTAAAGAGAGGGGAGCCAGGGTATTGCTAAAGGTTAGCGTGGATGTAACCGGGGCAAAGATGCGGTCGCGGAACGAGAGGTTGATGTTGGGCAGAGAGGTATCTGATTTTGATTGATAAGCGCCGCTGGTTAGCGTTGGGTTGACAATGAAGTGAGACAGGTTGGCGAAAGGGGTAGGACCCTCGTCGCAGGGGAGGTAGAGCGGCGTGTCGAGTTGAGTCAGCGGTTGCCAGTCGATTGGTTCTGTATTAGCGTTTTGGAAGATGGGGGACGGTTCGGCGTTGTGGTTGGCGTAGCTAATTTGGGCTAGTGATTGGCTCAGGCCAATTTGGGTGGAGCCGGTAAGTCGCCGGTCGGTTTGCCACAGGTCGACGGTTTGGGACAGGTCTTTCAGGGAGTCGGTGGCTTGAATGGCGATGCGAGGGGTGGCGAAGGTGTGTTGCAAGCGCGGCGGGTCGACTAAAGATGGCGTTGGAGCGGTTGGATCCAGGGGCCATATTTCTAAATGGAGCGTGTAAGATTTCTCCTTGATGCGATAGCAGGTGGGGATAGGAATAAAAATGGTATCGACGATGGTATCGCCGCTTTCCCAGGCCCGGGCGTGGTAGCGACCATCGACAAAGTGACCGCGCCAGCAGCCAACGGGGCGGTTTTCATTGTCTTGCAGGCACAGGGAAATCAAGTAATCTTGTTGCGCCTCTTCTTCTGCGTGCCAGTAGAGGGTGACGGGCAGCGTATCGCCGGCGGAAACGGTGTTGTTGGTTTTTAGACCCACAAGCCATAACTTGCTGTCGAACTCGATGCTTTGGCGTTGGTCGACGGGCAAAAGGATAGGGATGCTGCTGACGGGGATGGCGTGGTAATTGTGAATGATGAATGATGAATGATGAGTGATGAATGGGGGTAAGAGCGAGATGGCGGCAGGCAGCAGGTAGCAGGTAGCGGGTAGCAGGTAGCTGATGGCTGGTAGCAGGTAGCTGATGGCTGGTAGCTGATGGCTGGTAGCTGGTTGCCGGTTGCTGATGACTGATAGCAGTGTGTGGAGAGTAGATATAACAGGACGCGCCCATTTTTTTAATCCAAAATCCAAAATCCAAAATCCAAAATGGTTCAGGCCGAGGGAGGCAAGTAGAGCTATGACCGGCAGGGCGGGATAAAGGTGGCGACCCTGTCCAGTGTCGATGGTGGCGCTGAGAATGTAGCGGGCTAAAAGGACAATGGCGAATAGGGATAGGTGGAGGGTGAGGAGTTGAGCAGTGGGGGCAGAGAGAGAGGTGATGCGTGATACGTAAAATATAACGCGCCGCAGGCCGGGGGGCGGGCTAGGCACAGCATAGCTGGGGGGTAGTTCCCCCAATACTTCTCCCCCAAAACTCTTCAGGTACTTAACCCTGATTTTTTGGATTAACCCAATCAGAGCCGATAACGTGAAAACTGTGAACAGGGCATAAACCCAAGTGGGGGCAAAGACGCGCATCCAGCCGAACTCGAACCAGAAGGAACGGTAGAGAAGGCTTATCCATTGGGGCAAGGAGTAGGTGGCGGCGATGGGTCGAACCGATTGGCCGGAGAGTAACCCAACCAACCCCTCGGTGATTTGCGGCTCGCCGAGAGAGGCGGCCAGGCCGGGGATAAAGCCCAATTCGTCGATGCGGTTAAAGCGGAGAATGATGAAGATAAACCACGGCCCGGCGGTGACAAAGAGCGCGGCCAGAAATGGAATTAGGGGCAGGGATGGTTGAGCGCGAGACGCAAAAGGCGCAGTCCGCAGTCCGTGGTCTGTGGTCCGTTGTTTGACAGTTACTCGGTTTGACGCTTGACGCCTGCGATTTATCAGCCAGGCCACAACCAGGGTAAAAATGACTTCCGGGATGAGGATGAGGGAGAAGTATTTGGTAATCAGGGAGAGACCGAAAATTGCACCGAAGAGAGCCATTAATTTGGGGGTGGGGGGGCGGTCGCTCTGCAAAATGGCGACTTGAATCAGGAGGAACAGGGCGGTTAGGGCAAAAACAAGGTTGTCGTCGTTGATGACTGCGCTGCTGATGACAAAGCGAGGCAGAAAAGCCACAAATGCCGCCGCGCCGATGGGAACAATTTCTGGCTCCGGGACAAGGCGGCGGGCCAGGGCGTAGGTAGCGATGATGGTTATCCAACCCATTGGCATGGAGAAAAACCGAATCAGATGCCAGGCTAGAACTTGCCCTTGCCAGGGCCACTGCTCGTCCAGCGTGTGCAGGACGTGGTTAATGCCCAGGCCGTCGGTGGGGATATGTCGCTCCGGGCGCGAGTCGACGCGACGAATGTCGGGCCGGGCGTCTTCGCCAATCAGGGTTATGGGCCAGGCTGTGAGCCAGTAGTAAAGGGGGGCCAGCCCGCCCTTAAAGCCTGCTTCCCGGCGCTTGGCTTCGGTCAGAGGGGGGTGTCCGGCGCGGGCTACAAAGCGGAGATATTGGTAGTGGTCGGTTTCATCGTCGGCCTCGCCGATGGGGAGGGTGATTGATTGGTAGAGGGTTAGGGCGGTGAAGAGGATGAGCAGGAGGGCGATTTTGGATTTTGGATTTTGGATTTTGGATTGAAAATTGGTAATTAGTGATTGGTAATTAACTCGAAACCTGGAACCCATTATTCAATTACCTCTAATTGGCCGAGGCGGACGGCGTAGTCTGATAGGGGGCCTTGGGAGTCGAAGGCTGGTAGACGGTCGCCGGTGGCGGGGTTGTAGAGGCCGGCTAGAAGATTATAAGGGCCGGGGGGGAGCGCGGTCAAATCAAGAGGATGGGCGTCGATGATGATTTCGCCGGGACTCCAGAGGGAGGTGGGGTAATCGCCCTGTACGGGCGGGCCATCAAATCCGGCGGCATACTCGCCGTCTGAGGCGCGCCAGGCTTGAATGAAAACGGTGTAATCGGTGTCAAAGTAACCGGTTACTTGCCAGTGAAGGGTGACGGATTGCTGGTCATCGGCCAACTGGTAGCCGACAAGAGTGGCCTTATCGAAAAAGTTGATGGGCGTATCTGTTTGCTCCGGTTCCGGCCATTGCCAGGGGATTAGTTTGGCCGTGGCAATAATCGGTTCGACCCGCTCACCGGCGACATTTGTAGCCGGTCGACCGGGGCGACCGGCCTCGAAAAAGTCGTAAATTCCGGCAGCTATGAGCAGTCGAGCGGGCGCGTGGCTAAATTCAGCGTCGGGAGAGATGGGGACTTGGTAGTCATCAGCCAGGATATCGCCGGGGGAAAGGAGGGTAGTCGGCCACTTTCCCCCGCCGGGATAGGTGTCAATTTGGCCGATGACCTGCCGTTGCCGGCCCAACAAGTGGACAAAGATGCTGTAGTTCAAATCAACGGGTTGAACTATTTGCCAGTAGAGGGTCAATGGCAAAGTTTGAGCCGGGCGTACTGTGCCGGCATGGAGTTTGTAGCCGATGAGTCGAACGGCGTTGTCGTAGGTGAAATCAACCGGCTGGATATCAGCAGGGAGGTCGGTTTCTGTGAGCAGAGGCGGCTTCGCATAGGCAGGAGCTATGTACAAAAAAGGCGCCAGCGCAGCGAACAAAAAGAGAGCAATAGCGCATGAACCGGCCACTATCTTTTGACCTGTTGCCGGCAACCACCAGCCAAGCCCCAACATCCCCAGCGCAGAGATGGCCGCAATGGCCGGGTAAAGGAGTCGACCCTGACCGGCCGGTTGGGTCAGATTCCAGACGATGAATCCGGCAATCATAATGAGATACCAGGCTAGGAGGATAGCAAATGTGGAGGAGGAAATGCGTGATGCGTGATGCGTGATGCGTGAGAAGGGGTAAATGGTAAATGGTAAATGGTAAATGGTAAATGGGAGGATGAAAGCAGTCACCCCAATTACACTGACCAGAGAAATCCAGTCGAGGATGGTGTAAATCCAGTTGTGGGCCAGGATGTTGACGCCGCCAAAGAGCGCCCAGTAAGCGATACGAAAGCCTTCGAACTCGGCGCGGATGGTTGCCGGCGAGGGGATTTGGTCGCGTTGACCGGCGGTGTCGCGCATAACTTGCAGGGCCAGTATGTCGCCATTGTAGAGCAGGGCATTGCGCAGGTAAAACCAACCGGCCACCAGCGCAAAAACAAAACCCATTATCAGAATCCAGGGCGCTGCCGTAAAAATAATGCGTAATCCGTGATGCGTAATACGCGGCGTTTGTGCATTGCTCATTGCTAATTGTGCATTGCTCATTGTTTTGTGGGCCAGCCAGATAAATAGCGCACCGGCAAGAGGTAGTAGACCAAAGGCGTAAAGCTTGCTCAAGGCGCCAAGACCGATGAGCAGTCCCAACATAGCGGCGTATTTTAACGGCTGGTAGCCCTTTGTTAATTGTTCATTGTTCATTGCTAATTGAATCATTAGCCAGAGAGCAAGCGTGACAAACATTATAACGGCGTTGTCGTTGTTGATGGAGGCCGAGATGAAGATAAACATTGGGTTAAAGGCGGTAATAGCCATTGCCCCGGCGGCCGGCCAGCGATTGCCTTTAAACAGGCGCAGGGCAATGATGTAGCAAGTGGCGACGGTGACGGCGGCCATCGCAATCGACAAAAAGCGGATTAAGTGGACGGCCAGCACGTGGTTGCGCCAGGGCCAGGACTCGGTGGGGGGGTGGATGGTGATGTTTTTGTTGTCGGGGCGGAGGGGATTGCCGATAGTGGTGTGGGGGTTGTACCAGAAAACGTCATCCCAATCGCCGGTATCAATCCAGAAGGTGAGGGCGGCGGCCAGGGCGTAGTACAGCGGCGGTTGGTTGCCTTCGTGGCTCCAGTGATGTTGGATGTTTTTGGTTTCCGGGACGTTTTGGGTAATCAAGCGTCCTGTGCCGGCCATGTACTTGACTACGGCGTAGTGGCGTGACTCGTCGCCTGCTTCAAAGGGGGGCGTGACCAAACTGTAGATGACGGCCAGCGCAATGAAGGCGAGCAAGATGAGGTTGGCCTGGGGATGATTTTTGAAATTTTGAATTATGATTTGTGAATTATGAATGGTGAATTTCATACCTGTTTTGATATAGCTGATTGCAAAACAAACCGGCTTGAATATTTTTTGTCGTTAAAAAGATGGGCTGCGCTTCCCCTCAAACGAACCTAAAAAGATTCCTTCTTGCGGTGGTTCTATTCCAGTCAAGTTTAAATTATGCCACACACCCGACCCCTCGGTGCGATACGGAAGCAAGTGCAATGTCAGAGGCCCGGCATCGGCGGGTAGGGGCAGCTCGTAAAAATCGCCGACCACCTCGCCGGGTGTCCAGAGGGTGGTGGGGTAGCTGCTGAGAACGGGATGCGCGGCGTCTTTTTTGTACCTCTCCCGTCCGGCTGAGTCGATGAGTCGCAGAGAGAGGGCGTAGTCCCACTG
>JAJRVO010000199.1 GCA_024277275.1 Chloroflexota bacterium | reverse complement strand
GGCCCATACCCTGGCTCAAGAGCCGGTTGCCTGCGAGAATGACGTCGTAGTCCAGGCCGATGATTGGCTGTCGAAACTGGCCGACAAATTCTTTGGCGACCCGCTGGCCTTCCCGGCCATTGCGACTGCAACCAATGCTCAAGCGCAAGCGGATGATAGCTACGCCTCAATTGAGGACGTAAACATTATTGAACCCGGCTGGAAATTGTGCGTTCCCGGCGCGGCGGACGCCCAGGTTCTGCTGGATACAACGGCAGCCGGACTGTCCGGAGTCACCGAGTGCAACACCAGCCACGTCGGCGAGACTATTGTGGTTTACCAGCAAGCCGGATTGACCGGCCCGCTGGCGGCTATCACCGGCCCTGGCATGGTCAACGGCACGCTTGATGCGGTCAAGGCCATCAACGAGGCGGGCGGCGTCTGCGGCGCCCAGCTTGAATCTGTGATGACCGATACCCAATACAATCCCGAGCAGGAGTTGGCTACCTACGAAGTTTACCGTGAAGCCGACCCCAAGCCGCTCTTTGTGCTGACCTATGCCAGCGCGGCCTCTATTGTTTTGAAGGATCGCGTTAGGGAAGATAAGATTGTTAACATTGCCGCCGGGCTTAACGGTCCCGCTTTTTACGATCCTCCCGATGGCTACACCGTTGGCGTAGCCCCCATCTATTCCGACCAGTTTGCCGGTTTCTTGAAGTGGGCCAAAGAGAATTGGGACACCATCAAACCGGCCGGAGCCGGCGACGAAATTGTTGTCGGCGTGGTTGGTTGGGACAATGCCTTTGGCACCGGCGCCACCACCCCCGAGGCCCTGGCTTACGCCGAGAGCATTGGAGTTACGGTTTTGCCGCTGGAAGTGGTTGCCCTCTCCCCCACCGCCGACCCGACCGGTCAGGTGCAAAATCTGGTTTTGCAAGGGGCTAACATTATCTACAACCAATCCCTGGCTTTTACCCCGGCTATTGTTGTCTCCACCGTCCGCGCCCTGGGTCTGTGGGATCAGGTGGTTGTGGGTGGTTGCAACTGGAGTATGGATAACTCCATGATAGGCTCGCTGGGAGAAAACTCCGCCCTGGCCGAGGGTTACTACGGGGTCTTCCCTTATCTGTACTGGGATGACGTTGATCAACCTGCCGTGCGAGCGGCCCAGGCCTCTTTTGATGCCGGAGGGTATCCGCCCGCCGACCACGGCGTTGGTTACATTCTTAGCTACGGCGCGGTGTATGCCGCCCGCGATGTTATAGTGCATGCCATCAACACGGATGGCTTTGAGAACCTGAGCGGCGAAACCTTCTTCAACGCGATGAAAGATTTGGGTGTTGTCAGCGCCGGCGGCATCTACACATTGGACGTGAGCGATGGTAGACGCGCTCCCGGCCAAACGCAGATTCGTCAGGTGCAACTGGTTGATGGCGTGCCAACCTTTGTAGCCGTTACCGATTGGTTTGAACTGCCCGATACACGGCCTGTGCCCAGTCAGTAAATAAAATTAGAAAGTAGAGATTGAGAAATTAGAAATTAGATAGCTATACCTTCTAATTTCTAATTTCTAATCTCTCATTTAAGTAGGCAGGTAGCTTATGCTCAAAGTCAACAATATCGAAGTCATCTATAGTGATGTTATCCTGGTCTTGCGCAGGATATCGCTTGAAGTTGACGCGGGTCAGATCGTCGCTATTTTAGGGGCTAACGGGGCCGGCAAAACAACCACGCTTAAGGCTATCTCCGGCCTGCTGCACGCCGAAGAGGGCAAAGTGACTCGCGGCGGCATAGAATTTGAGGGCGAGCGTATCGACAAGCTGACCCCCAACGAGATTGTGCGGCGCGGTATTGTGCAGGTGTTAGAAGGGCGGCGGTTATTTCAACACTTGACCGTGGAAGAAAATTTACTGGTCGGTTCCCTCTCCAGGCGCAATGTTGACACCACGGTGCAGCAAGACCTGGAACAAATTTACCACTATTTTCCTCGACTCAGCGACTTGCGCAAAAATACCAGCGGCTATCTCTCCGGCGGAGAGCAGCAAATGCTGGTTATTGGCCGGGGGTTAATGACCCATCCCCGGCTCCTGCTGCTGGATGAACCCTCAATTGGCCTGGCCCCGCTGCTGGTGCAGGAGATATTTGAGGTTGTGCGCCAGATTAATCAAGAATCCGGCATCCCCATTTTACTGGTCGAGCAAAATGCCCGCATTGCTCTGGACGTGGCCGATTACGCTTACGTGATGGAAACCGGACGGGTGGTGCTAGACGGTCCCACCGAACAACTGGCCCAAAACGAGGACATCAAAGAGTTTTATCTGGGCCTGACCCAGCTTGGCGAACGCAAAAGTTATCGCGACGTGAAACATTACAAACGACGCAAACGATGGTTAGGGTAGATATGAGTCATTTAGATGACGAACTAACTTTAGCAGTTGCCGACCTGGACGAACAAGTTGTTCTGGCGCTGGTGCAAGAGCGATTGGATGCGCGACTTAATACGCGATGTAGGACCAACCGGGTTGATTCTTTGCCCCGGCTGCGATGCGCCCATTAACGCCAAGCCTGAAAATAATGAAACCCGTATTAGATTCCCTGCTCAAAGACATTCCTCTGTCCCGCATTGGCGAGGCGGATGATATCAAATCGCTGACCGTTTTTTTGGCCTCTAAAGCATCTGATTATGTAACAGGCGCCATCATCCCGGTTGATGGCGGCTTGTTGGCCAGGTAACTCATTAAATTGTTCCACAAGGGAGATAAAATGGAGTCCAAAGCGAAGATTTGATCAAGATGTGACTTTAAATCAGTACTTACGCAGTTGCCGTTCAGTATACGGTTTTGCGCCTCATTTAGAGCAAAATCGGCAGAATATTAGAATAAAATTCTCGCATTCAGCTAATTTTGCTCTAAACTGCGTAAGTACTGTTTAATTCAAAGTTCCGCTAACGCTACACTTTGGACTCCAATTAGCTCTATTTTACACGAGGAGACACAACCATGAATGTAGGCACAATTTTAACTCGGAATGCACGTTATCGTCCCGACCACCTGGCGGTTATTTTTGAAGACCAGCGCCTGACTTATCGAGAATTCAACCGGCGCGTGAACAAGCTGGCAAACACCTTTCTGGAAATGGGCATTGTTAAAGGCGACAAGATTGCGACCATTTTGCCCAATTGCCTGGAAATATTAGAAATCTATTGGGCGGTCGACAAAATTGGCGCGGTGGTTGTGCCGTTTTCTCCGCTGTTGCGAGAAAAAGCCTTAACCACGCTGCTTAACGACTCGGATACCGTGCTGGTCATCACTAACGCCACCTTTATCGACATTCTAAATGCCATCAAGCCGGACTTGCCGGTCATCGCTGCCGGCAGGTACATCCTGACCGATGCGGAGAATGTAACCGGCTATCAGTATTACCACGCCCTAACCGCCGAGGCCGATGACCAAAACCCAACCGGCATCAAAATTAGCGATGATGACCCCTACAACATCATCTACAGCAGCGGCACTACAGGGCTGCCTAAAGGGATTGTGCTGACCCACCATATTCGGGCTATGTACGCTCTAAAATTCGCTTCCTCCTATCGAATGACGCCGGAGTGTGTTGTTTTGCATACCGGCTCGCTGGTTTTTAACGGCGCTTTTCTAACTCTGATGCCGGCCTTTTATCTTGGAGCCACCTATATCCTCCATCGCCAATTTGAGGTGGGCGCGATGATTGAAACCATCAAACAAGAGCGCGTTAGCCATATGGTTATGGTTCCCTCGCAAATTATTGCTATGCTCAATGCCGATACCTTCTCGGTTGAGGCTCTGCAATCGCTAGAGATGATCTGCACTGTCGGCGCGCCATTCCACAGGGAACACAAAGAGAAGCTAAACCGGCTGTTGCCGGATCGATTTTACGAACTCTACGGTCTGACGGAGGGCTTTACCACCATTCTCGACAAAACCCACTATGCTACCAAGCCCGACTCGGTTGGCGTGCCGCCCCCTCTCTCCGAGATGAAAATCATGAACGAGGGGCAAGAGGTTCCGGCTGGAGAAGTGGGCGAGATTGTTGGCCGCAGTCCATTTACAATGTCCGGCTACTACAAACGCCCCGACCTGACCGCCAAAACCATTATTGACGGCTGGTTGCACAGTGGCGACCTGGGCTACATGGACGAGGACGGTTTTCTTTACCTGGTAGACCGTAAAAAGGATATGATTATCTCCGGCGGGATCAACGTCTATCCCAAAGACATTGAGGAAGTGGCCGTGCAACATCCGGCCGTCCGGGAAGCGGCTGTGTTCGGTATTCCCAGCCAAAAAAGGGGCGAGACGCCGCTGGCTGCCGTCATCTTAAACCAGCCGGGGGCCGTCACCGCCGAAGAGTTGCGAGACTGGATCAACGAGCGGGTGGAGGCTCGCTATCAGCGGGTTCACGAAGTGGTCATTAGGGAGGATTTTCCTCGCAGCGTGGTTGGCAAAACTCTAAAACGAGTAATGCGCGAGCCGTACTGGAGTGAGCAGGAAGCAAAGATTTAACGGGGTATGGTTCTTTGGGTACAAGAATTAACCTTACACTTTTGACGATGGACGGTTGACGGTAGACGAAGCAGAGTTACCGGATATTCACGCTTTTTTCATCGTCCGCCGTTGGTCATTCGTCAAAAGTGTCAACCATCCCCTTATTTCCCCCGATATTCACCTCATTGTCTGTGCCCCAGAGTTGTGGTATACTCTCCAACCGCAAAAGGAAATGCTAAAATGTATTGGCGTAATACTGTGATTGGATAAATGCCGCCGGCCAAAACTTCGGTTTGTCATCAAACATTAAAAACCGCACGGCCTGGTTAAAAGGCGTGCGGTTTTTGGTTTGCGCTTGTATCTTGGCCCCGGATAGTATCGTATCAGCCAAAATCTTGTTTTTTTTGGCAGAAGATTTCAACCACAGATTACACAGATTTCTCAATTTTTAATCTGAGAAGGTGTTTCTTAAATCGTATAAACCAGACCGCAGAGGTTTCTGAAGCCGATTTTAACTGTAAGTCAGGTTCATAACCGGGGCAAATTCGCTTAAAAATGTCTTGCAGAAAACCTCTGCGGTCTTTAAGAAACACGCTCTGAGAAATCTGTGTAATCTGTAATTTTTTCCCTGTTTGATTCCGGCTTGTCCGGGCTAGGAGTTCTATGGAAGATTATCAACATATACTTGTTTTTACTGCCGGTTTTGCCATCATCGCTCTGGCTTCAAAGCAGATTGGACAATTCTTTAGTCAAATGAAACTGCCTTTAATTAGCGGCTTTCTTTTTGCCGGGATTATTAGCGGCCCGTTTGTTTTGGGCTTTATTTCAGCAGAAGCCGTGGAAAAGCTGCGTTTTGTCGATGAAATATCGCTGGCGGTTATCGCGTTTGCCGCCGGTAGCGAACTATACTTGAAAGAGTTAAGAAGCCGTTTTAAAAGTATTACCTGGGTGGCTATTGGAAACATTGTAGTCATTCCCGTTTTTGGCACTTTAACAGTTTTTTTGTTGGCCGATTTTGTACCCTTTATGCGCGATATGTCGATGACAAACCGAATAGCCGTTTCTATGGTGGCCGGGGGCATTCTGGTTGCTCGCTCTCCATCTTCGGCCATAGCTATCATTAATGAATTGCGCGCTAAGGGGCCGTTTACGCGAACTATTCTGGGCGTCACCATGATTACCGATGTGGCGGTCATCTTTCTGTTTGCTTTTAACACCTCGGTAGCCGACGCGATTTTGACAAATCTTGGCTTTGACCTGGGCTTTGTCACATTGCTGTTGGCCGAGTTGGCGATGTCGCTGACCGTTGGTTATGTCCTGGGAAAAATCATACACCTTATCCTACTTTTCCGAATTAACAAACTGGTTAAAAAAGGGATGCTTTTGGGGATAGGCTATGGCGCTTTTGTTTTACCCGAGGCGCTTCGCGAGTTTAGTCACACGCAATTATCTTTTGAGATATTTTTAGAACCTTTGCTTATCTGTATGATAGGCAGCTTTGTGGTCACTAACTACTGTCGCTGTCGAGCCGAGTTTTTGCAAATTCTGCACGATATTGGCCCCCCAATTTACATTGCTTTTTTTACCTTAACCGGGGCATCGCTGGCGCTGGACGTCTTGGTCACAGTCTGGCCCATTGCCATAGCTTTATTTGCCGTCCGTGCGGGCGCCATTTTTGTTGGCTCATTTACGGGCGGTGTGTTGGCCGGCGATCCGGCAAAGCATAACCAAATTAGTTGGATGGCTTATATTACCCAGGCCGGCGTTGGATTGGGTTTGGCCAAAGAGGTGTCTGTGGAGTTTCCAGAGTGGGGAACTGCCTTTTCCACCATGATTATTGCGGTTATTGTGCTGAACCAGATTGTTGGGCCGCCCTTTTTTAAGTGGGCCATCAACTGGGTGGGAGAATCAAATTTGCGGGCAAAAGCGCCCGAGTTTGACGGCGTGCGCGATGCCATTATCTTTGGCCTGGAAGGACAATCGCTGGCCCTGGCCCACCAGTTAAAAATACACAACTGGCAAGTAAAAATTGCTTGCCGCACGGCCAAATATATGGAACATGTAAATGGCTCGGATATTGAGATTTGCCCAATTTCTGATTTGAATCCGGAGATGCTGCGTCAACTTGGAGCCGACAAGGCCGACGCCGTTGTTACGCTGCTCTCCGATGAAGAAAACTACCTGATTTGCGAGTATATTTATGAGCATTTTGGCACAAAGGATGTGGTAGTGCGGTTGAATGACCGGGCCAATTTTCATTATTTTCATGGACTTGGCGCTTTAGTGGTTAACCCGGTCACGGCCATTGTTAGCTTGTTTGATCACCTGGTGCGCTCGCCGTCGGCGGCGTCGCTGTTGTTGGGGATGGAAGAGGACCAGGATATTATTGACGTAGAGGTGTGCAATCCCAATTTGCATGGTCTCGCTTTACGTGATTTGCGGTTGCCCCTGGATACGCTCATTCTATCGGTTCATCGTGATGGGCGTCTGTTGATATCGCACGGCTACACCCGGCTTAAAATTGGCGACCGGGTAACGCTGGTTGGCTCGTTAAAAAGTTTAGATAAGCTGATGCTGCGATTTGGGGGGTGATAGTTGTTAGTTATTACTGAATCTTGGCGACACCTCATCCAAGCCGCGCCCTTGTAACAACATCTGGGCAAATGACTCCGGGAGGTTGTGCGCTCGAATTGCCGCTACCGCCCGGTCTACATCGTAATCCAGTCGATAGTGATGTACTTGTAGACCTTTTTTTGTGATTTGCAAAATAGCGTAGACCGAGCGCGGGTCGCCGTCGTCGGGTCGCCCAATGCTGCCGGTGTTGATAAACCATACTCCGTCCACCTGACGGGCAAAGGCTTGATGCGAATGACCACACACAATTACCTCGGTTTCAGCTATCCGGGCCAGTTCCCGTAAACGTTCCTCCGGGGTGTTGGCAGAAAGCGTCTCCTGGTTAGAGGCGGGACTGCCATGCGTGAGCAAAATAGATTTACCCGCTGCCATCAGTCGCCGCTCTTGCGGCAGGGAGCCAAGATACCGGCGGCTCTCGCCTGACAAGTTTTCATAAGCCCACTTAAAAGCCAGCCACTTTTCCGGTCGCTTGCTGTGTCGCCACTTTTTCTTATTTTTTGGAAACTTCAGCACCTTGAGGTCGTAATTGCCGATAATACTTACGGCTTGCTCCTGCCTGAGCCGCTGCACTACCTGGTCGGGAAAGGCGTTGTAACCCACCCAATCTCCGATATTCCAAATTGCTTCAACATCCTGCTGGCGTGCGTGAGCCAACACCGCTTCCAGAGCCGGCAGGTTGGCATGGACATCTCCTATTAACGCTACTTTCATACTGTTCTCTAAGATTTTTATGTTACAAATGATTTGGGTGTGTTTCATTTGAGTCGGAGGGGGAAGAAATTGGGGGGAACTATCCCCCAAGTCCCCCGGCCTGCGGCGCTTTTTGACTCATTTGAAGCGCACCCAAATCATTTTGGGGCAATGACGATCTTGTGTAGAGCGACAGTTGCAAAACCCACCTGGGGATAGTATGATATGCTATCCTATCCTACCCCAATTTTTATTTTAGCATACCGCTTTTGCAAAGGAAAACCAACACTTATTTATCCAACCGTGTTGTCAGTGATTACAATTACTCTGAACCAGATTATCACAGACGTCAAAGGCGTTTGAACTCATGGCTAGACGCGAGCCCGAATTATTGAGATGATACCGAATTTGCCCCGATGATGACCCTAACTTACAGTTAAAATGGGCTTTAGAAACCTCTGCGGTTTGGCCCATATGATTTAAGAAACACGTTCTAAGCAGCGCGGTTAGCGCCCCCTTTTTTCGATTTGGGCATTTAGGTATTTTTGTGATAAAATGCACTTCAGATTAGCATCCCAAACCGGGACATACCCCAGCGTGTATCTACCCCGAGGAACCTGCTCCACAATTTAGATATACTTTTTGTCTTGCCTTTTTTGAGTCTACCCACATTTTAACATTAATATACAGTTGGTTTAAGAGTTTTTTGTCTGGCCTGGAGAATTTGAAGCAGAGTTACAAAACGTAACCAGGCAAAGTTTGGTATGAACGCCCAACGGCAAAGTTTTGCTTGGCTTCACTTTGCGGTTTTACGTTCACTACCGTACACATTTGATAGTAGGTTGGGGTAAATGGATAAACACGGACGATCCGCCCAAAACGTGTTGGGTTTCGCTCAAGATTATGCTAAAAAGCGGATAATGAAACCCAATCTGGCCCGGATTATCAGATGGTTTTGGCTCGACCCAACCTACTCCTTAAAAATGTACGGTAGCAAGGCTTTACGCCGCATAGAAAACGGTCGCTAATCCGATCTTTTGTTGGCGTTTGGGGTTAAAGTGGCAATGGAGCGCCCTGCGTTTCTAAGAAAGGAACTAAATGATAAAACAAACAATTTTTCTTTTTATTAAAGCGTTGTTGATTGGTATTTTGTTAAATGGGGGATTGCGCTTGGTTTCTGACGCAAGCTTGCCCAAACAAAAAACAATGACCATTCAACAAGCAGAACATCCTCCTTCTCAACCTCAGCCTCAAAAATAATTTATGGATAGCGCACTATGGATAACACGCATTGTTCTTTTCTGTTTTCAATTTTGTTTTTTATGGCGCAGCCAACTAATCGCGCATTGCAGTCAAGAAACCAACACAACCTTAAAATTTGCTATTTGTGGTTGACAAACCACACACATATAAGATATAATAGAAATTTGCGGTTGTTGAACATAAATTTATTCACAAACCTCTATATTGAGGTAATGTCCTCAAAAATGCTGGGGTAAAGTCCTCAAAACAATCATAAACTATTAGCCTCTCTGCAATAAATAGATCAAATTTGTCAGTGGTGATAGATAATTTTAGAAGTTGGGGCAGTCCCGAGTTCTGATTCTTCCACCTTTATGGTGCATGAACGTAAAAGGAAAGCAAAATTAATGCTTGCTCAAACAGCGTATTGTTGCTTTTTACGTTTCGCTCCTGCCAGAAACCTGCTACTCAGCCACACCCAAATTTCTAACGAGTTTTTAAGTGTGCGTATTGAAGGAATTAAATAAAATCCCGTTTGGTTTTAAGCGCGGGGTAAAATAGAACTTATCGGTTTTGTGTTGACACGGTTATTATTTTGTTAAGGAGATTTCGAATTTATGTCTAATAAGACTGCGCGCAAAAGTTACGCTCGTATTCCTGATATTTTAGAGTTACCCAGGCTGATTGAAGTTCAGCTCAACTCATTTGAAGTGTTTCGTCGAGAAGGGTTGGGAGAACTTCTTCAAGAAATATCTCCAATTGTCAGTTTTAACAAAAATCTTGAGTTGTACTTTTTAGACTATCGCTTTGATGATCCCAAGTACGACGAAAAAGAGTGTCGCGAGCGCGATATAACCTATGCCAGCCCGCTCTGGGTTCAGATTCGCCTGGTCAACAAAGAAACCGGCGAAATTCAGGAGCAGGAAGTCTTTATGGGAGATTTTCCACTGATGACCCAAAACGGCACGTTTGTAATTAACGGAGCTGAACGGGTTGTTGTGTCTCAGCTCATTCGCTCTCCCGGTGTCTACTTTACAGTTGACGAAGACCGGGCCACAGGGCGCGAACTGGCTTTTGCAAAACTTATTCCCAATCGAGGAGCCTGGCTTGAATTTGAAACCTCCAAGCGAGATTTGATCTCGGTTAAGGTTGACCGCAAACGCAAGCTGCCGGTGTCAATTTTGTTGCGAGCTATTCAAATTGTTGATCTTGACGAGCAAACACTCAAAAAGGCAATGAAAGATCCCCGTATTGGCGTTGAGATGGGGTTGGGTACCGACGAACAATTGTTGAGTATGTTTGAAGATGTTGATGTTAACGCTGAACATGCTTACCTTCCGGCCAGCATCGATAAAGACCCAACCAAGAATGTAAACGAGGCTCTGCTTGAGTTTTATAAAAAACTCCGTCCCGGCGACCCGCCAACCATTGATAATGCCGTCAGCTTCTTGCAATCCTTGCTCTTCTCGTCGCGCCGTTATGACTTGAGTAAGGTGGGACGCTATAAAATGAACCGCCGGTTGGGTTTGGATATTCCCATTGAGCATCGCACGCTGACCAAAACGGACCTGGTAAAAGTGATTGCCCGTATGATTGACATTAATAATGGCAAAATTAAAGGCGATGACATTGACCACCTGGGTAATCGGCGCGTAAAAACCGTAGGCGAGCTAATTCAAAACCAGTTGCGCGTTGGTTTGCTGCGCATGGAACGGGTTGTGCGTGAACGCATGTCAATTAGCGATCCTGAACAACTCTCGCCGATGTCGCTGATTAACATCCGTCCGGTTGTAGCCGCAACCCGCGAGTTTTTTGGCGGAAGTCAGCTTTCGCAATTTATGGATCAAACCAACCCGCTGGCCGAGCTAACCCACAAGCGCACCTTAAGCGCGTTGGGTCCCGGCGGCCTGCGCCGTGAGCGAGCGGGCTTTGACGTGCGCGATGTTCACCACAGTCACTATGGTCGTATTTGCCCTATTGAAACGCCTGAAGGGCCAAATATTGGCTTAATTGGTCGCCTGGCGGCCTTTAGCCGGGTCAATGAGTACGGATTTATAGAAACACCCTACCGTAAAGTAATTAACAAGGTTGCGCCTGATGATGTTGACGCGCTGGTTGGAACAACAACCCGCGCAGACGTTAAAAACCCTGAAACAGATGAAGTAGCGGTACCAAGCGGAACCTTTATTGACGACGATATCGCCATAACAATTTCCCAACTGAATCTGGATGCCCCGGTATTAATCAAACCAAAAGTGACCGGAACAATTGAATACCTTTCTGCCGACGACGAGGATAGTTATATTGTGGCTCAGGCCAATGCGGCGCTAGACGAACATTGGCAATTTGTAAACCCACGGACCAGTGTGCGCCATAATCAAACTTTTCTGTTTGAAGTTGTGGAAAAAGTTGATTATATGGACGTCTCTCCCAAACAGATTGTGGGTATCAGCGCCGCTCTTATTCCTTTCCTGGAGCATGACGATGCTAACCGCGCCTTGATGGGTTCTAACATGCAGCGACAAGCCGTCCCCCTGATTCGGCCCGAAGCGCCTGTTGTGGGCACGGGTATGGAACGTCAAGCCGCCCTTGACTCTGGTCAGGTTGTTGTTGCTGAAGAAAGTGGAGAAGTGGTCCGGGTGACCAATAAATCCATTGTTATGCGCTCAGAAGACGGCAAGGAACAAGAATATATCTTGCGAAAATTCAATCGGTCTAACCAATCTACATGTATAGACCAGCGCCCAATTGTTCATAAAGGCGATATATTGGAGAAAGGCCAGGTTCTGGCCGACTCAAGTTCTACCGATATGGGCGAGTTGGCGTTGGGGCAGAACGTGATGTGCGCCTTTTTAAGCTGGGAAGGCGGCAACTACGAGGACGCTATTTTGATTAGCGAAGAGTTGGTGCGCGTCGATAAATTTACCTCTATTCATATTGAAAAGCATGAGGTGGAAGCGCGAGACACAAAGCTTGGCCCCGAAGAAATTACGCGCGACATCCCCAATGTAGGCGAGGATGCGCTGAAAGACCTGGACGAAACCGGCGTAATCCGGGTTGGGGCCGAAGTTGGTCCATCTGATATTTTGGTGGGTAAGATTACGCCCAAGGGAGAAACAGAGCTAACGCCGGAAGAAAAGTTACTGCGGGCCATTTTTGGCGAGAAGGCTCGCGAAGTGAAAGATTCCAGTTTGCGCCTGCCCCCCGGTGAAAAAGGGATAGTGGTGGATGTAAAAGAGTTCTCCCGTGAGGAACACCGCGATTTACCCACCGGCGTTGATCGAATGGTTCGGGTTATGGTTGCCCAGCGCCGCAAACTTACAGAAGGCGATAAGATGGCGGGGCGGCACGGAAATAAAGGGGTAATCTCTAGAGTGGTGCCGGTTGAAGATATGCCTTATCTGGAAGACGGCACGCCCATTCAAATTATTCTTAACCCGCTTGGGGTGCCGGCCCGTATGAATATCGGCCAAATTTTAGAGACTCATTTGGGATGGGCTTCGCATCGGCTTGGTTTTAGGGCTATTAGCGCTGTATTTGATGGAGCGGAAGAGGATGAGATTGCCGCCGAGTTGGCCCGAGCATGGTTAATGGATCGCGTTTGGCAAGAAGTTACCGATAAAGCCTGGGCCGCGGTAGCCGAAGAAGAGTACGAGGAAGATGAGTTGGAAGACCAAAAAGAGACTCGCGCTTTGTACTTGATAGAATGGTTGGCCGACAAAGGGTATGATGAGGAACAACTGGCTTCTGACGAGATTTATGCCCGCCGCGCAGCTTTGGCAGAGTGGTTAAGAGAAAGAGACTACGACCCCGACTTTCTGCTGGCCTTTGAAGGGCAGCGGCGTCCGCGGGAGGTTGGACTTAGAGCGCGCGAGGCGGTTCGGCTGGTTTGCTTGCGTGAGTGGATGAGGGCGATGCAAGAGCGTGTAAGCCGGGTAGCTGATGGACGCACTTCAGAAACCCTGGCAGATTTAAATATTGATAAACTCAAGGATGAAGAGCTTGATCAATATGCTTTGGATGTTTCCAAAGAATTACGCTTGCCCGTCCCCACTACAGGTAAGGCCGTTTTGTATGATGGCAAAACGGGAAAACCTTTTGACCGGCCCATTACCGTGGGCATAATTAATATGCTCAAACTGGCTCACCTGGTTGAGGATAAAGTTCACGCACGCTCCACCGGGCCATACAGCCTGGTTACCCAGCAGCCTTTGGGCGGTAAAGCCCAATTTGGCGGTCAACGCTTTGGCGAGATGGAAGTATGGGCCTTAGAAGCCTATGGCGCGGCCCACACCCTGCAAGAGATGTTGACGGTTAAGAGTGATGACGTGGTTGGACGGGTAAAAACGTATGAAGCCATTGTAAAGGGTGAACCCATTCAGGACCCCGGTTTGCCGGAAAGTTTCCGGGTGTTGGTTAAAGAACTGCAATCTCTGGGCCTTTCTGTTGAAGTTGTCTCTGAAAGTGAAGAGAAAATGACCTTTGGCAAAGAAGAGCAAAGAGAACGCCTGCCAAAGCTTGGCCTGGGTCTGGGGATTCCCGGCGGCGCGCGCTAGTTAAAATTGAAATCTTGAATTTGACAGTATCACTGCCCTGTGGTATAGTACTTTTTTGTTTGTGGGTGCCATAATCTCAACGAGAAAAGCGCTAAGACAGTAGCTTCTCGGCCCACTGAATACAGCTTTATAATTATCGAGGCCACCGAAAATACTATTTTCGGTGGCCTCGTGTACTGCCTGAATAAAGCAGCCTTATTTATATAAATGCGCAAAAAACTTATTTACGCGCAGAAAGAGGAGAGTTTCCTTGCCAACAATTAATCAACTGGTACGTAAAGGGCGTAAGGCAAAAAAAGGAAAAACCAAGGCCCCGGCATTGCGGTTTACTTACAATGCCCTTAAAGGGCGAATGCAACCCAGCGACGGTTCTCCGCAAAAACGCGGCGTTTGTACTCAGGTTCGCACTATGACGCCTAAAAAGCCTAACTCTGCCCTGCGAAAAATTGCTCGCGTGCGTCTGACTAATGGGATTGAGGTTACGGCTTATATCCCTGGCGAAGGGCATGGTTTGCAGGAGCACTCTGTAGTGCTGGTGCGTGGCGGTCGCGTTAAAGATTTGCCCGGCGTACGATATCACATTGTTCGCGGCGCCCTGGACTCGACCGGCGTTGACCTCAAGAGAAGAGGTCGCTCCAAGTACGGAACCAAGCGACCAAAGGTTAGGTAGTAACCGGTAAGCGGCGGCGGTGATTACTGGCGACTGATAGCTGGTAACTAATAACTGATTCATGTAAATCTCATTAAGGTTGGGAAAAATATGGCTAGAAGAAATCGAGCCCAAAAACGATATATTGAGCCTGACGCTAAATACAATAGCCAGTTGGTGGCTGGCTTTATTAATAAATTAATGAAAAACGGCAAAAAGACCGTGGCCGCTTCTATCTTTTACAACGCGCTTGATATTGCCGAGCAGCGTACAAAAAAGCAAGGGATAGAAGTTTTTGAGCAGGCTATTAAAAATGCTACACCTTCTATTGAGGTTCGCCCTCGTCGTGTGGGTGGCGCAACATACCAAATTCCTTTGGAAGTGCGGCCTGAACGTCGCCGGAGTTTGGCTATTCGGTGGTTGGTAAGCAGCGCCCGTGCCCGCGCGGGGAAGTCGATGGCTGAAAAGTTGGCGGCTGAATTGATGGATGCGGCTAATAATCAAGGGTCCACAGTTAAAAAACGAGAAGACACTCACCGCATGGCCGAGGCAAACCGCGCCTTTGCCCATTATCGGTGGTAAATTGTAACTTTTAAATTTCAACTTTCGGAAAGTCGTAAGTTTTTGGCGGCTGCTGTGTTATAAAGCGCGGCAGCAAAGGCAAAGTCCAAGACTCTTACACCTCCTCATCGGAAAAGAGTTTTGGATTTTTAGTGTGTGCCGGACGTGGCGCGACCAGAGAGCATAAACGGCAAAGCGTTAGTTGTTATTAAATTAAATTAGGTTATGACACGCAAGTATCCTTTAGAACGCACAAGAAATATAGGCATTATTGCTCATATTGATGCCGGAAAAACAACCGTCACTGAGCGTATTCTTTTTTACACTCAAAAGATTCATCGCATTGGCGAGGTGCATGACGGCGCTGCTACTATGGACTGGATGGAGCAGGAGCAAGAACGCGGTATTACCATTACTTCTGCCGCCACCACCTGCATCTGGAAGAACCACCAAGTCAATATTATCGACACGCCAGGCCACATTGATTTTACCGCCGAAGTGCAACGCTCTTTGCGGGTTTTAGATGGCGGGGTGGTAGTATTTGACGCTGTGGCCGGCGTCGAGCCGCAATCTGAAACAGTCTGGCGTCAGGCTAACCGCTTTGGCGTACCCAGAATATGTTTTGTCAATAAAATGGACCGTACAGGGGCAGACTTTCAGCGCACCATAGATATGATCATTGATCGACTGGGCGCTAACCCCGTTCCCATTCAAATGCCTATTGGCGCCGAAAGTGATTTTCAGGGCGTTATTGACCTGATTAAAATGGAAGCCGTTTATTATCTGGACGATCTTGGCACTAAATCTGACGCCAAGCCCGTACCCGAAGATTTGCGCGAAGAAGCGGAACTACGGCGCGAGACGATGGTAGAGAAGGTGGCCGAGTCTGATGATACATTAACGGACAAGTTTCTTGAAGGCGAAGAAATTACATCCGAAGAGCTTGTTCGGGCGCTTAGATTGGCTACCCTGTCGGGCGATATTGTGCCGGTTTTGTGTGGCTCCGCTTTAAAAAATAAAGGGGTGCAACGCTTGTTGGATGCAGTGGTCAACTACCTCCCTTCGCCCAAAGACGTACCCCCTAAAATTGGTTTTAACTCCTGTACGGAAAAAGAGGTTGCGGTTTTTGCCGATGAGACAGACCCCTTTGTGGCTCTGGTCTTTAAGATAGTAACTGATCCTTTTGTAGGGCGACTGGCCTACCTGCGCGTTTATTCCGGCTCGTTGGCAGCCGGGTCCAACGTGCAGAACACCTCAAAGAACAAAAAGGAGCGCGTTGGTCGTTTGGTGCAGATGCACGCTAATAGCCGCGAAGAGTTAAAAGAGGTGTTTGCCGGGGATATTGTGGCCGTTGTTGGCTTAAAACGAACCTTTACCGGCGAGACGCTAACTGACGCCAATTACCCGGTTGTGATGGAGTCGATTAAATTTCCTGAGCCTGTTATTAGTCTGGCTATTGAACCCAAAACCAAAGCCGATGAGGACAAGCTGGGTATGGCCTTACAAAAATTATCAGAAGAAGACCCCACGTTTCAGGTTAAAACCGATGAGAATACGGGCCAAACTCAAATTTCCGGTATGGGCGAACTTCACCTGGAAGTGCTTGTAGACCGGATGAAACGCGAATTTAAAGTGGTTGCCAACGTGGGTCGCCCCCAGGTAGCCTACCGTGAAACAATTACCCGCCCGGCTAGAGCTCAGGGGCGTTTTGTTCGCCAAAGCGGCGGGCGCGGTCAATTTGGAGATGTTCACCTTGAGGTTGAGCCTTTAGAAAAGGGTGTAGGCTTTGAGTTTGAAAGCAAAATTGTAGGAGGGGCTGTTCCCAAAGAGTACATTCCTGCTGTTCAGGCGGGAATTAAAGAGGCTCTTTCTACAGGTGTTTTGGCCGGATATCCCATTGTTGATGTCAAGGCGACTCTGGTCGATGGCTCGTACCATGAGGTTGACTCTTCTGAGATGGCCTTTAAAATTGCTGCGTCTATAGGCTTTAAAGAAGCGCTTCAAAAAGGCGCGCCGGTTTTATTGGAGCCGGTTATGAAGGTTGAAGTAACCTCGCCGGAAGAATTTACCGGCGATGTAATGGGAGACCTTTCCTCTCGACGCGGTAATATTGAAGGGATGGAGCCCAGAGCGGGTGGGGTGACAGCTATTAACTCTATGGTGCCTTTGTCTGAGATGTTTGGGTATGCCACCGATTTGCGCTCGACAACTCAAGGGCGCGGAACTTTTACAATGGAGTTTAGCCACTACGAACCCGTATCGGATAAACTGAAAGAGAAAATTGTTTCGGGGAAAAGGCTTTAGCTGGTCTGTTTGCCTTCATTGGACTGGTTGATTTGCGAAAGAAACCACTTTCTTTATAATAGTCAAGTTTGTCTTAACCTTTATAAAATGATACCTGGCGCGGTTGCAGGGAATTGGAGAAGTATCGCCCAATCCCCCCGCCCTCAAATTCTATTTTCGAGGGAGCAATTCAATAAGTTGCTCTACAAATTAAGCGCTGTATTGGCAACACAAGGAGATTACGTATGGCCAAAGAACAATTTGTAAGAGATAAACCACATGTTAATGTGGGGACAATTGGACACGTCGATCACGGCAAAACCACCCTGACGGCAGCTATCACCAAATATCTGAGCCTGAAAGGTTGGGCCGATTTCCGGGCCTTTGAACAGATTGACAACGCCCCGGAAGAAAAAGCGCGAGGCATCACCATTGCCATAGCTCACGTTGAGTACCAAACCGAAACCCGGCATTATGCTCACGTTGATTGTCCGGGACACGCCGACTACATCAAGAACATGATTACCGGAGCGGCACAGATGGATGGAGCCATTTTGGTGGTG
>JAJRVO010000198.1 GCA_024277275.1 Chloroflexota bacterium | reverse complement strand
TCGTCCCACAGCGGCCCAATCAAAATAATATCGGCCGGGGCGGTGTGCTCATTTAGATAAGCTGCCGCGCTTCGCCAGTTGGGTTTGGTTTGATGGTAGACGTCCAGCGTTGCCAAAAACGAGACGGTTGCCAGCAGCCATACAAGATAGGTTGCCGCTTGATAATGTCGAAACCCGGAAAACTTTGCGCCACCGTTATCAGGGTGATTATCTGACCCAGAGCGCGAGTCACAGACCAATTTTGACCTTGCAAATGTGCCAATATTTACGACAGCGTAGGCAATGACCGTCAGATAAACCGGCAAGACAAAAGCGTACCGAAATTGCAGCGCGCGCGGGTCGCCCAACACAATGGGCAGGGCTGTGGGGAGCGCCAGCCACAGTCCCCCAAAAGCCGCCAGCGGCCAATAGCGTCGAGCCAAAAAAATCAAGCCGGTCATGAATAAAAGTAAAAATCCCCAGGCAACCGGAACGGGCATCGGTCCTAAGGCTTGCACAACCCCGGACACAAATTCCGGCGGTGAGCCGACCCCGCCCTCAATTGCGCCTACCGCTGCTCGTTTGCGCAGAATGTTAAAGAGGACCGGCCACCAGGGGATGTACAACAGGAAGGCCAAAACGGCTGCCGCGCTAAAGCCGACGATTCTTGATTTTGGATTTTGGGTTGGTAATTGGTAATTAGTAATTGGTAATTGGTAATGGATTGTTGAGGATAGTAAGAAACCGGCGTGAGTGGCTAGAATGAGAAAGCCAAAATACATAGTGTAGATGCCGGCGCTAGTTGCCAGGGCGTAAGTCAGCCAGCGAGTCCACTGCTGGGGGCGACTCATTGCCCTGAAGAACAGGTGGGTTGACAGGACTGTTAGCAGCATAAAAAGGGCGTGCATTCGGGCTTCTTGCCCATATTTAATGGCGATGGGCGCAAGGCAGAGCAGCAGAGCGGCAGCGTTGGCAACAAAACGCGAATTCCATTGCGCCTTATGCGGTGCATAAAAATGTGTGGTGTGGTAGGCTAAACGTGAGAGGCGATAGGCCAAACAGTAGGTCACGGCTACAGCCAACGCCCCGGCCATAGCCGAGGGAAATCGCCAGAGCCAATCCCAGGTTTGGGTGGGAAACTCTGCTTGACCAAGAGGCACAGTAAAATGGGTGAAGGCTCCGGCCAGCAGGTAGTAGAGCGGCGGATGAATGTCCGTGGCCGTCCAGCGGATAATCTCAGCCGGAGCGTTGCCGGCAAAGGCGGCGGTCAGAATCTCGTCGCCCCAAAAACTGTCAGCCGCTAAAGCATGAAGATTAAGAGCCAGGGATAAAGCGATAATAAATAGGATGGACCCGGTTTGAGGTTTGTTTCCAGAATACATTCAAGCATTATACGAGTACTTTCTGGAAAATAAAATTTGAGAATTACTTAATAACGCTTAACTCAAACCAATGTTGACCGCCAACCCCAAGACTGGCCTGGGGAAGCGCATCCAGCAGTTCCAGCGCTTTTAAGAGTTGTTTGTCCTCGCTGTCTAGTAACTCAGCTACGGTCAAGTCTTCCAAATCGGTAGGGCCAATCAAATCTGCGCCGGCAGGCAACTCTACAATAACGTCCGGCTCAATGCCTTGCTTGCGAATCAAGCGGCCTTTGGCGGTGAGCCACTGACTGGTTCCCAGTAGCAGCAGCGATCCGTCATCCAAATCAAAGGGGCGCAAAACCGTGCCGGTACCGAAGGTGGTTTCGCCAACCACTACGCCTCGATTATGATCCTGAATGGCCCCGGCAAAAATCTCCGACGAACTGGCCGAGCCGCGATTGACCAGCACGGCAATTGGAATGTCCTGAGCTACGCCGCCCTTCCTCACAGGGTAAGGCTCACGGTTGCCCTCGGCATCCTCTTGCATAAGCACATTGCCGTCTTTTAAGAATTGACTGGTCACTCCAATGGCCTGGTCCAGCAAGCCGCCCGGATTGTTGCGTACATCCAAAATCAGGCGGGTAGCCCCGGCCTCTTCAGCTTCGGCAATGGCTTCTTTGATGTTGTCTTCCAGATTGGCGTTAAATTGGCTTAACCGGATGAGCGCGGTATCCGTGCCGGGAATCATAGCCCAACTGGCTGCCGGGATTTTGATCTCATCGCGGATAATGGCAATGTCAAGACTTTTGTTTGAATCGGGTCGAAAAACTGTTAAAACAACCTCCGTACCTTTTCGCCCCGAATAAGCTCCACGGTTTCCATTAACGACAGGCCGGTCACATCCAGGCCGTCAACCTCAATGATAATGTCTCCGGCCTTTACCCCGGCCCGGTTTGCCGGAGAACCATCAAAAGGAGCAACAATTACCGGCAGGCCATCTTCTATGCCAACTCGCGCGCCAATGCCAAAGAAAGCGCCTGAAATGTCCGTATTCTGCCTGGATGCCTCTTCCGGCGTTAAAAAGCGGGTGTGCCCTTCGTCTCCCAGGGCCTGGATTAAACCGTTAACCGCTCCATACGTCAGATTGGTTGGATCCATAACCTCCCGGTCGATAAAGTAGCGTTGGGTTAAATTCCACACCTCCCAAAATACCTCAAACTCAGCCGGTTGATCTTCGGCGCGAACCACGCCCGGTTCAAACAGAACGCCCGATCCGCCAAAAGCTACCCCGGCCCCAAATACACTGGCCGTGAATCCAAACAAACCTAAAGAAATAAGCGCTATTTTGATAAATCGTTTCATAATCGGTAACACCTTTGCATTTTTGCGTATTTATCTAACTTTCTGCTTTAACCGCAAAATTAGGTTTTGGAACAAAAAAGGGATTTCCTTCTGTAATTTATTGACGTTTATCTATCCTTCATCTTACGAGACTTGGTTTAAGGTAACCTGAAAATATCAATGCCTGATATAGCTGGTTAAAAAAGTTTACCTAATTGTCTTTGTAATACGTAATGCGTAAAATTGTTACGCATTACGCATCAGTAAATCCCTGATGGCAGTGAAAAACCCTACCGGTCTTAATTGAGTCATCCCCAAAAATCTGATACAATTCACCTTAAATTTTCAACGGAGTTGATAATGCTAAACACAATTGACAATCTACAGCGCACCCTCCACCGTATCGACGGCAAAGGCTACCCGGCCTACAAGGA
>JAJRVO010000197.1 GCA_024277275.1 Chloroflexota bacterium | reverse complement strand
CGGCGATAACCCCAGGCTGACTCGAAATTCACTGTCCAGGCCATCGGTGTCTACGCCCAAAGCCTGTTCTAACGCTTCATCGGCAATGGCTCCCTCTGAAAAAATAGACAGGAGTTCGGCCATTTTTTCCGAACCGTAGGCGTCGATGATAAATTTTACAACGGCCCCGCTTTGACCGTAAGACAGGTTAGCCTCTTCAAAATCGGCAGGGAAAGGGCTGGACAAGGTGCGAAGCGAGATTAAGCCGTCGTTGCTTACGGCCTGTTGAAACACATAACGAAAATCATCGTCCAGTTCATCAGGATTCTCATTATAAACGGCAATTCCCTCATCCAGCCACTTGGGCAGGCCGCTGTAAGGGTTATCGGTGGCCTGGTGAATAACCAGATGGGTCATTTCATGGGTCATTGCATCAAGCCCCCACGACAATTGAGAAAGGTCAATGCCAATGACCACAATTCCGTACTCTGTAAAGGCTGCGCCGCCGGTCCAATCCTGCGATACCACCGAAAGCGCGCTCATTAAATCTGTGTGGCTGGGGTAGATAAATATTTTTATGGGGTCTTCCAAGGCGATACCCACGTCGCTTTCCAGGGTATCGAGAGCGAGATTGGCCCGGTCAAAAAGGGCTTGCCCAAAATCATCGTCGCCTTTATCCCAGTAAAGCGTTAATCGCTCATTTTGGAGCGTTAGCCAATCGTAGCGATTATCGAGCAAAATGAGATTTTCTTTTTCGGTTTTTAGTTCGTTTCCATCGGCATCAATAATTTTCCACCAATACTCCAACTCCGTGCCGGGGGGAAAGTAGTTATAATTGGGGGCGGTGGTGTCAAACTGGTTGATTACAAACTGTACATCGATGGACGTACTGGGAGTAAAATCAATCTCGTTACGAGAGGTTGCCGGTTGACCAACTGTACGATAGAAAAGTTCTGCCTCTACAATTTCAACTGAACTTTCCGCGCTTAAAACAAAGGTCAAATGCTCTCTAAAATTGGCCTCCCAGGCTTTATTTGTAACCTGAATACTCTCTTGAGCCGCCGCCCGCCAGGGAACTGCCGCAAAAAGCGCAATAAAACACAAATGTATTAGTAAAGTAGCCGGTCTTTGATAAATCCGTCTCATTTTTGCCTTTCTTTTATGATGAATACCTACTCCACCAATTTGCCGGGTTCCGGCAAATCTTCAACGGCCGTATTGGCCCACTTATCGCCCTCATCAATAAGCATTACGGGAATATCTTCTTTAATGGGGTATTTACGGTCGCAATCCGGCTCCTGGCATACCAGCCAGGCATCATTCACCAATTCTAACTGACCAGGGTCATCGCCTGCTTTACGGGTTTCCCCGCTAACGCAATAGGGGCAACGAAGAATCTCTAATAAATCCGCAGCAACTGTCATTGATAAATCCTCCTTAATCCAAATTTTTTCAAAGGTATAGTATAGCTGTAATCAAGTAAGAAACAAAAATCCAGGCGCAATTGCGCCTGGATTTATTGGTTTGGTCAAGGCTGGCTTTATAAATTTAGTAAGTTCGCTGGAAGATAACCTCAAACGAGATGTGGAAGAGAGAGTTAGCCTGTACGTCCTCACCGCAGGCTTCGTTTGTACCATAGTCCGGGGTAACAGGGCCGGCAACTTCGCTGGTTCCGCCCATCACTTCAACCGTGTAACTCCCCTTGAACATAGCAAAATCAATGTGTCCGGGGTCAAGTTGTCCTTTTAAATCTGTTTTGGTTTCTGTAGAGGTAACAACATGCCCATCTGCCCCAGAAGCCCACTGGATTTTTACCGGAACGCCATCAATACCCTGGCCGTTCATATCTTCAACCTTAATAAAGATATGGTGCTTACCCCGGTTTTCACAGGGGGTTAATTGGCGCACGCTCTTGAGTCTAAAGTCTACGTCAGGCGTAGGCGTAGGTTCCGGGGTGGGGGTATCGGGTATGGCGGTTGGGCGACGCGGGGTGTTGGTGGGTACCGGCGTTGGCGTATCGGTTGGGGTGGGGGTAAAGACGGGCGTGGGGGTCTCGGTGGGCGTGGGGGTATTGGTGGGGGTGGGGGTATTGGTTGGAATTGGGGTTCGGGTTGGGGTAGGCGTTTGAGTAGGGGTATTGGTTGGGGTAGGCGTATTGGTGGGCGTGGCGGTAGCTGTTTCTACAAAAGGCAACGCGGCCACAGCGCCAACCGCGCCGTCTTCGCTAATCTGTTGAATTGCGCCCCGGTCATCGCCGGGTAATGCGCCGTCATCGGCAAAGGTAGAGGCCAGGGCATTAATAATTAAATAGGGTAGGCCTATGCCACACAACCAAATGATTAAGAGCACAACAAAAAGCAACCTCAGCTTGGCGCCCCAGGTACGCTTGGCAAACCAAACTGAAACGCTCTTTCTTTGCTGTTGAAGCCGCCTATTTGAAACCGAGCGAGGCTGGATAGGCTTAGGCTTGGCCTTGCTGCGCCGATTACTGTCGGTTTCCGGTTTGGCTTTGGCTTGGGGAGCAGGTTGCCGGGTTGGGCCGGATGGCTTCGCTCGTTTTGCCCTCGGCGCATCAGCGGGCTGACTCTTTACCGGCGCAGGCTTTGATGGCTGTTGCACACGCGCTTTTTGCCGTTCTTGCGACGCTGGTCTCTGAGCCGGTTTGGGTTGGGCCGGAACAGGGGCAGGAGATGTGTCGGGCTTTGGTTTGGTAGAGCCGGGCATAGGCACTGCCTGGACAGATGCCTGGGGTTGAGGGTTCTTCTTTTTTACTTTTCGACGCGGCTTGCTGCTTTTCCGTTGTTTTGGTTTAAGCGGCGGCTGCGCTGGTCGAGCTTGAGACGGCCCAGGTTGCGGAGGCATTGGTTGTGTTGGTTGATGAGGCGCTGAAACCGGCACACGGGGCATGCCGGCGGTCTCTTGAGCATGAAGCGGCCCCCGCACAGGAGGCATACCCTGAGTGTGCGGCGTACCATGGGTACGCTGAGAGTGAATGGCTGACCGGCCAGGCTGTGGCCCGGTTGGTTGGCCATACTGAGTTTGCGTACATGGCCGCTGTTGCGGCGGCACAGATTGCGTTGTTGGATAGGTGCGAGCAGGTAAAGCTGCCTGAGGTCGAGAACCAAAAGGCGGGGCCACCGGACGCACCGGCACGGGCGGCATCATGACCGTTGGACGCGAAGCGGGCGTTGGGGCGGGAGAAGGCGAATATTGCGGTCCTCTGGCAGAGGGATAGGATGGTTGAGCCGCATATCTGGGAGCGGGTCGAGACGGCGGAGCAGCTTGAGGTCCCGACGGGGCCGGCAAACTTCTTTGCGGCGGAGCGCCTCGCAAACGCTGCATGGTTTCTTCCATGCGCTCGCTAAGAATCCGGCTGAGAATGACCCCCAGATTAGGGTATCGTTGTAAAAAGTTGTCAAAATCTGCTTTGGTCAAAGCCCAAATATCGGTTTCGACCAGGGCATAAGCCGTGCCGGGGTGCGCCCGACCGGAGAGAAGCGCAATCTCGCCAAAGTAGTCGCCCTGACCCAGCGTTTCCAGCAAAACCGGCCCCTGGAGGGTAGTGGCCCAATGTTCAACCTGACCGCGCTCGATAAAGTACATTTCATCGCCGGCGCTGCCCTCATAGTAGATGGTACTGCCACCCTGGTAGCGACGAGGCTCCAACAAGGCCGAAAGCTCGTCAAGTTGGGTGCGCGATAACCCGCCTAGCAAAGCAATCTTTTGCAAATGGGGTTCCACAGAATAATCTTCGACGGAGCTAAGTTTGTCGCGTAGGGTCTGGCTGAGGGCCACGCTCATCTGCGGGTGTTTGACCAGCAAGCCATCAAAATCTGTGCGATAGAAGCACCAGAGATTGGTGTTGGAAAGCGCATACGCCGTAAAATCTCGCGCTTTGCCGGTCAGCAAGGCGGTTTCGCCAAAGTAATCGCCATCGGACAAACGGTGTTTGAGTTCTCTGGGTTCTCCGGGTACGTCAGAAACTATATCAACAGAGCCGGAATCGATGATGTATATGGCGTCGCCCTGGTCGCCCTGACTAAAGATAATTTCTCCGGCGGGGACGTGTCGCAACATTAACATGCGCGTTACGTCATTTATGGCGTCCCGGGTTAATTCGCCAAACAGGGAGATACGCCTGAGAACGGCTATAGCATACGCCTGGTCTGATGCGCTCAAACGCGCCCGCAAATTTCGGGTAAGATTGGTTTTGATGGAGGGATAGGTGTCGGTCAGCGTATTAAAATCGGCTGGGCTGAGTTGCCACAAAATCACCTCGCCGACAGCCTGGGCGGTGTCGCCATGAGGCTTGCCGGAGACAACGGACATTTCGCCAAAGGCTTCGCCGTAGGCAAGCTCGGCGTAGTCGTCATCGGTGTCGCCCAAGAGTCTAACCGCGCCCTTTTCGATAAAGTAAAGGCCGGTGGATGGGTCGCCGCTGCGGTACATAGTCTCGCCGGCATAGTAGCGTTGCGGGGAAAGATGCTGGGCTACAAGCCCTCGCTCTCTGGGTGAGAGGTCTTGCAAAAAGGGGATTTGAGCCAAGTGGTCGGTGAGATGTTCTTTAAATTGAGCAATGCCTTTTCCAATGGCCAGACCCAGGTAAAGCCCAAGTTCGGGACGCTCGGCTACCAGGCCGGTCATAGCGTTTTGGTCTAACACCCAAACTGTGACCTTGCTGGAGCTTTGGGCGGTCATGGTATACGGGCGTCCCAGAAAAAAGTCGGCCTCGCCCAGCAAACTACCCGGCCCCAGACTGGCTACAACGGGCATCCCTTCGCCATCGGAGAGTTTTATCCAGCCCTCTTTAATTAAATAAAGCGCATCGCTTTCGCCACCTTTAACAAAAAGCGTCTCATTGGGGCTATAGCTCTCAAGACGCATCCGTTTACTGATGGCGCGCTGTTCATCATCGGTTAAATCGCCAAAAAGCGGCGAATTCTTTATAAATTCCTGTTTCAACGCATCCCCTACTGATTTTAGATTTTGGATTTACGATTTTGGATTTCGTCTATCCAAAACCATACCCAAAAATCAATTGCTACTTATGACGGACAGGCATATCGATTTTGGATTTTGG
>JAJRVO010000196.1 GCA_024277275.1 Chloroflexota bacterium | reverse complement strand
GCCCGCGAGTTTTCGGCCGGCGCCCCCAGTGCATTAGAGCCTTTGTTTTGTTATCAGGTTTCTCACCAGAGAGAGACGCCCTGTAAAGGAACAGAGCGCCCTTGCCCGCTGGAAGAGGTTCGCCGGTTAGGCCGGCCGGTTACGGTAGTTCATCAACACTGCCACGACAATGGAGAGCAGCAATTTGTCGAGATTCTGGCTTCGCCGTTATGGGGGCCGGACGGCGACTTTGAAGGCATCATTGAGAGTTTGCGCGATATTACCAACCGCATAAAAACACAAGAAGCGTTACAAAAAGAAAGCGAGTTCAGTACAGCCTTAATCGACTCTTCTCCCACCTTTTTTGTTGCGCTTGATTTCAGCGGCCAACCGATCATGATGAATAAATCTATATTAACGGCTCTGGGCTATACGCCCGACGAGGTGTTAGGCGTTGACTATATACAAACCTTTGTACCGGAAGACGACCATAAAAAGGTGTCAGACATATTTAAACGTCTGATTGAGTTGAAAGAATCAACTGTCACTGAAGAGCGGGTAAAAACCAAAGATGGCCAAGAATTGCTGGTTGAGTGGTTTGGTCAACCTGTCTTTAGAAAAGACCAGCTTGATTTTTTCTTTAGAATTGGCATTGACATCACTAAACGCAAACAAGCCGAGGAAGAAATTTACCGCCGCAACCGCGAGCTAATCTTGCTTAATCAGGTCATTGCCGCTTCAGCCGCCGACACGGAACCGAAGATGATTTTGGAAACAGTTTGCCGCGAATTGGCGACGGCTTTTGACGTGCCTCAGGCAGCGGCCGCCCTGCTTAACGATCAAAAAACAGAGGCGACGGTGGTTGCCGAATATTTGAGCGAAGGGCGGTCGTCGGCGTTAAACCAGACTCTCCCTGTGGCCGGCAATCCCTCGTTTCAATATCTTATCACCCGTAAAGCGCCGCTGGCAGTTGATGACGCCCAAAACGATCCTCGTCTGGCTCCGGTTCACCATTTAATGCGCCTGCGCGGCGCTGTGTCCCTGCTTCTTGTTCCTCTTGTCATCGAAGGGGAAGTAGTGGGCAGTTTGGGCCTGGATGCTCTTGAACCGCGCCATTTCTCTGCCGAGGAGGTTAGCCTGGCCTGGAACGTGGCCGATCAGGTGGCCGGAGCGTTGGCCCGGGTTCGGTTAGCCCAGACCCATCGGCGTTTAATCACGGCTATTGAGCAGTCTGCCGAGAGCGTAATTATTACCGATACCGGGCAAACTATTGTCTACGTTAACCCTGCCTTTGAGCACATTACCGGCTATAGCTGGGCCGAAGTCGTCGGCCAAAATATGAGCCTTTTGCAAAGCGATCAACATGACGCCGCTTTTTATCAGGAAATGGAAGCGATTATCAGCGCCGGGCAGATATGGCACGGGCGTTTTATCAACAAGAAAAAAGATGGCGCTTTCTTTACCGGCGAAACCACCATTAGCCCGGTTCGCAGTGAAAACGGAGATATTGTTAACTATGTTTGCGTTCAACGCGATGTAACCCACGAGTTAGAACTGGAAGATCAATATCGCCATGCGCAAAGGATGGAAGCAGTTGGGCGATTGGCGGCGGGCATTGCCCACGATTTTAACAACCTCTTAACCGTAATCAATGGTTTTGCAGAGTTGATTCACTTTGAACTGGGGCAGGATGATTCGCTTCAGGAAATGGTTGACAAAATTTTGCGTTCCGGCCAGCGCGCCGCCGATTTGGTGCGCCAACTGTTGGCCTTTAGCCGCAAGCAGATCATTGAGCCAAAAGTGCTGGACCTCAATGCCATAGTAGCCGATACAAGCAAAATGTTGATGAGACTCATTGGCGAAGACATTGAGTTGAAAACTATCCTCAGGCCAGATTTGTGGCCCGTTAAAGTCGATCCATCCCAAATTGAGCAGGTAATTGCCAACCTGACGGTCAACGCCCGCGATGCTATGCCGCATGGCGGTCGGTTAACTATTGACACAGCCAACGTTACCCTTGACCAGGATTATGCCCACCAACGTTTTGAAGTGGTTGCCGGCAATTACGTCATGTTCACCGTCAGCGATACAGGCATTGGCATGAGTCAAGAGGTTCAGGCGCATATCTTTGAGCCATTTTATACCACCAAAGACCAGGATAAAGGCACCGGCCTGGGGTTGGCTACTGTCTTTGGTATTATCAAGCAGAGCGGGGGACACATTTGGGTTTATAGCGAAGAGGGCCAGGGCACAACCTTTAAAATTTACCTGCCTTGCGCCACAGAAACGGATGGTTCTTTACTTTGGCCCGATTTAACCAGACATTTGCCGTTGGGTACAGAGACAATACTTTTAGTAGAAGATGAGCCTGCGGTGCGAGAACTGGCCGTCCGGGTGCTGCGTCAGCAAGGTTACACCGTGTTAGAAGCATGCAATGGCGAGGACGCTCTGCATCAGCTGGAGGGAAACAACCACAAGCTCCATCTTTTGCTAACCGATGTAATTATGCCCCAAATGGGGGGGAAAGCGCTGGCAGAGCGCCTGGAAGCTTTGTATCCTGATATGAAAATACTTTTTACTTCAGGTTACACCAACGATGCCATTGGGCATCATGGCGTGTTGGCCCCAGATATTATGTTTATCGCAAAACCCTTTTCCGCAGCGACGCTGGCTCGGAAAGTGCGAGAGACGTTGGATAAATAATTGATTGCTAAATATCGGCTACTGCTCCACCAAAGCCCACCAGGGTTTAACCTCCAAAGGCAAAGGCACGCCTTTAAGAGCGATTAAGTAAGGGTCCTCGTCCAACGCCCGCATTTTTTCCCACGTAAAATAACGGTTTAGCGTTTCTTGCGGATAGATGTGACGCATAGCTTGATACCAGTTGGCAGCCCCGCCGACCATAACCCCATCATTTTTTAGACGTTTTTGATAATGCCAATACTCAAACGCTAAAAAGTGCCATGTCCAACTGTATTCCTCGTCATCATAAGCAGAGATACGGTCCCAGCCATACTCGCGGGCTATTGCGGTCATATCCACGTAGTAGCCGGACAGGTTGGGTTTTTCTATGCCTCCCTGTTCCGGGGCAATTTTGGTGCGGGCGCGGGCGCTGTAGTTCCACGAGTTAGCCGTAAGCGGCCGTCCGCAGCGACCTGTTTGGTCAACGCATCGCAGAAAAATCCGCCAGTAGGTTTCGCCGCTGTAATCCTCGCGCGCAATCTCGTGAACCAGTCTTCCTCCAACGTGATAATCAAACAGGGTATCCACAGCCCGACCGCTTTTGTGCCAACTGGCATATTGCGAGGTTTCGCTGTAGTTGCTTACGTCGCGCGCGGCGTCGGAAAGCTCGCTTAAAAAATCGTAGCCGGTTTCCTGACGCAAACGTAACCGCCACGCTTGAAAGGAATCGTCCACGGTATCGGCCAGCCATGGCGTACCCGCTGTTAAATCATTTTGCCGAATCAGGTTGTACGGCTCGGCTCCGGGGGCGTTAGGAGTCAGGCGTTCTTCATACAGAGAAGATAACCCTGGGTCGACCAGGGTGGAAACAACCGCCCCAAATTCAACAGCCTGATTGTGCCAGGTTAATCGACCCTGGATTGATATGGCGTCGGTTAACTCTTGGGGCAGTTTGTGCGTTGCGCCGGGCGTCTGAACCGTCAGAATTTCGCCGTCCCAGCGCTGGAAGAGCGCGGCGATGGTCTCTCCGGTTGGACTCCATACCGGGCTGTCGGCGCGTCCCAACCAGGTGATTTGCTCCACCGGGCCGCCGTTTGCCGGGGGATTGGCGACATCCAGCGTGAATATCTCCCGGTCGCCCAGATTATTGATGACAAAGGCCAGCTTGTTGCCGTTAGGATGCCAAGTTGGCTGCTCCTCGGCGGCGGGGGTAGCGGCCAGCGGGGTAACGGCTCCGCCGGCAACATCCAGCAGAAACAGGTCTTTGTCGCCGTTGCGCCAACTGGAAAAGGCGATGCTTTGGCCGTCGGGACTCCAGGCCGGGGCAAAATCGCCGGCTTCAGAGCCGGTAGTCAGGTTGGCAGCCGGTTCGCTGTCGTCGGCGGCTGTTTGCCAAATATCCAAATTACCGGCGTGGTAAGATTCATAGGCGACACGCTGCCCATCGGGACTCCAGGTCGGAGCGCCGTCGTAGTGGGGCGAGTTGGTCAGGCGTGTTTCCTGGCCGGTAAGCAGGTTGAGGATATACACGTCCCAGTTATTATCTCGACGCGAGGCAAAGGCAATTTTGGTTCCATCGGGGGCATAGGCGGGGTCGGTATCTTCAAAGGTATCGTTGGTCAGTTGTCGCGGGTTGGAGCCGTCGGGCGCAACGCTGTAAATGTCCCATTGGCCGTTACGGTAGGCGGCAAAGGCGATGCGCTCGGCGGCGGGTTGGGCATAGAGGGGCATTGCGCTAAAGACCGGCAAAAGTAACAGGGTCAAAAAAAAGAGTTTGGATTTTTGGAACAAACGACGCCTTTCTTCTGTCACCCTCGCCGCTCGGCTCCGCAGGCGTGACAGAATTTTGCTCCGGCATGGAGGGCTGTGCCACACTGGTAGCAAAAGCCGCCCGTCGCTCTGCCGGGAGGTGGGGGAGGGGTTCTGGCTGCTTTTGGCGGTGGAGGCTGGAGTTCTTGGGTTGGCGGGGTGGTAACTTGATTAGACCACCACCAGTATCCACCGGCCCCCAACAACAGCGCTATGCCCACTCCCACCAAAATATAACCCAGAGACAGGTTTTGCTCATTAACCGACACCTCGGAAGAGGTCAGTACGTCCACGGTTTGCCCTGCGGTTGGATTAATGAGTTGATGAGACGGCGTATCGGTATTGCGTTGGTATGAGGCGGTTAGCTCAAAAGTTTCGCCGGAGGCCAGACCCGCCACGTCAATGATGCTATAAATTAAGCCGTCGCCATCGGTAAAGTTGCCGCTTGGGGCAGGCGTAAGCGTAAAGTTCTGCGCTTGAAAGGGCGCTTGTACCTGAAAGGTGGTTGCTTCAATATCGTAAGGGATAGAGAAGTTAAAGTCAATCTGCCGGGCCTGACCCTGTTTAGCCAGAATTACAGAGTCGTAATATTCAAATTGAACAAACTGGGAAGTTGCTGAAAATGTCAGCAGCGACGCGCCATCCTCCCGGCTTAGTTCTGATTCAACGGTAAAGAGAGAATCGTCTCTTTCAACGGCTACGGCGTGCATAGTTTCAACGTAATCCGGCAGGCGAAATGTTAATTGGGCCGGTAAAGGGGTATTGGGGCTTAGTTCGACTCGATAAATCACCAGCACCTCGGGCCGGTCGTATTCAGGCCATAGTTCAACCGCCAGCTTTTGGAACTGGATCGTGTCTGACTGCGCCCTGATTATGGGCGAATTGAGCAGGAAGATGAAAAGCAACAAGAGCCATCCAAATCCCGGCAATTTATATTTTAGAGACATAAGTTATCACCTTCAAAATTGATGCTTCGATTGTACCGCAAAAAGCGTTCTGCGCAAAAGTGAGATTAACTTTATCCTACCCGAATATCCCATTGAATCTGTTGCCAAGCGGTGTTATATTAAGATTGTAAGTTGTACCTTAAAAAGCGACGCATAAAGAGTCGGCAATATTGTTATGGATAAATCAACGCGTACCAGGATGGCTAATCCATCTAACGCCAGGGCATGGTTAGAACAAGCCAGAGCCGAGTTAGCCGGTCCCGCTAAAGACCGGCCCAAACGTAATGGCTCATATTCGGGCAAAAAAAGCAACCTGAACCTGGCCCTGTTTTTTATTTTAGGCTTAATTGCGCTGCAAGCAATTATATTACTGGCTGCTTTTATCTTTATCTCATCCACGCAGTTGCAGCCAGACAACCCCGATGTTGTGGCCGCGCTTGCCGTCCCCCCGGATGTTGAGCGGCACGCGGTATTGTCGGAGCCGCCGCCTCCCGCTACGCCTACGCCGCAACCCCAAAGTATTTTTGAGCAGTACAATTTGAATATTCCTGACCTTAAGCCTGAACCCGCCCCGGTTGCCCAAGCCCCGGCGCCGATTCACACGTCCGCTTTGAAATTTCGCGGCGTAGAGATTACGCAAGGTATTCAGGTTTTTCAGGAGCCGGAAAATCCTCGCTGCCGGCTTGACGCTAACCATCCCGACTATGTTCTTTGCAACAACTCTATGCCTATGGTTGCCGGTCGCCATACGTTGGTGCGGGTTTACCTGGCTTGCAATGAGTATTGCCCCCCTACAGAAACCGTGGTGCGGTTACGATTGCTTAAAGATGGTCAGGAACAGGCCGGCTTTACTCGCCAACTTTCGGCTGAAACGCTTCAACAAATTAGCAATTTAACCATGCCTGAGTTGCGTCTTAGGTTGGACAACTCGGTAAACTTTGAGTTTTTCCCGCCTCCGTCCTGGTTAACTGGTCAGGTTGATTTTGAACTTGAGGCCGTGACCGGAACGGAAACACCCGCTATCCTGAGCCTGACCAAAAACTTTGCCGTGCGCCGGCCGCTGCGCATTGCTTATCTGCCCATTGAGTATCAGGGACTCCGCCCGCCCGACCCTGTTGATGTGGATTATTGGCTGCTGCGCCTGTACCCGGTGCCGGCCGTGGAGTATTATCGCCTGCCCATGCCGGATGTGGTCTGGAACGGTAATGTTAACAAGAGCGATGTGCTGCGCAAGCTGCTTTACACCTATTGGTTTTACGCCCAATACTCCCCTGCCGAGTCCCGTCCCGACCAGCTTTTTGGCTGGTTGCCCAAAGAGCTTTACAACGGCGGGGTGTCAGACCCCTTTTGGTGTCCAAATTGCGCCGGACCGCACTCCAGCCGGGTGGCTTTTGGGGGGCTGCGCCCGGAGCAGGATATTGGAGGACCGCGTATTTTGGTGCATGAAATTGCTCACAATTTAGGAGCGCAACATGCCTGGTCGCCCACTAACAGGGAAGACAACCGCTGTTTTAAGGCAGAAGGCGCCAATATTCAAGTCGACCCCGAATGGCCCTACGCTCAAACGCCTCACATTCAGGAGTTTGGCATTGATTTGTACAGCAACCCGCCGGTTATCTACCCGCCGTCTATTTATGATATGATGGCCTACTGTACCCAACCCTGGATTTCGCCCCATACCTATCACAAAATCTTTAACAGCCCGTTCCTCCAACCCGATGCAGCAGAGAGTTTATCAGTTACCAATTTTGAACCCCAGGCAGACGCCGGCGAGGGCGGCGCGCTCCTGGTAAGCGGCGTGGTCTACCCCAATGGCACAGTTTCCCGGCCCGAGGTTATTCGACTGGGGGGAGATGAATTCTCCAGCGCAGCCGGGGGATTCACGCCTCCCCTGGAATTTACCCCGCCTCCCGGCGACGATTACTGTCTGGATGTGCAGGCCGCCGATAACACTATGTTGGCTCAACACTGTTTTGATGCCGGTTTTGTCGACCTGGAAACCGGCTTGCCCACTGAACCCAGCCCTTTCTTTTTTACGTTGCCAAACGTTAATGCCGATGATGTGGACAAGGTGATAATTAGTAAAAACCGGGTGGCCGTGGTTATTGTCACGCCCAGCAACAATCCGCCGGAAGTAACCGTGACCTTTCCCAATGGCGGCGAAGCGTTAAGCGGGCGGCAAACGTTCACCTGGGATGCTTATGACGCTGATGGCGACTCGCTGCTGTACGACGTTCTTTACAGCCCCGATGGCGGGCAAAGTTGGCTGCCTTTGGCCGTGCGCCTGGCCGAACCCGACTACACGTTTTATACCAGCCAGGTGTTGCCCAGCGACAATGCGCTTATCCGCGTTATTGCCAACGATGGCTTTCACGCCACAATTGATGAATCGGATGCCGCCTTTGTCATTCAACCGCCGCCGGAGAACAGCATTAGTTTGATTGGCCCCACTACGGTTGAACCGGGTCAAATCTTTGAGGTGGACGTAGTTGCCAATCGCGTGGCTAACCCCGGTCTGTTTGGGATACAGTTTGAGCTTAGCTTTGACCCCGGCTCAATTCAGGCCGAGGGTATCCGGGCGCATCCCGCTCTTGCGTCGGTTGTTGACGACACAATCCAAAACGATACCGGCCAGATTTCATTTGTAGCCAGCCGTCAGGGCCGAGTCTCCAATTTAACCGGGCAGATTACCCTGGCCACCCTCACCTTTACAGCCGGGCAGCGTGAAGAGCAGGTTAACCTTGACCTGTACAATCTTGCAGCCGGCGCGCGCGGCGGTTTACCTGTGAGCATCTCTGATATTAGGGGACTGTCTCTGCGCATTGCTCAATAAAAGTAACTATAATGTCCACCCCCAGAATTTTGTTATTGATGGCGCGCTATCGTCCGCATAACCCCTTTTATTTTTTGACAAACACAGGCTTTTAAGTTAACATAGCAAAATGTCAGAACATATATTCTTAATGTTCAAAATTAGTTCTCACTATTTACTTATTTAAGGAGGTAAAAATGTATCAAAAATTGACAATAGTGGGTAATTTAGGAACCGAACCAGATTTACGTTACACCACATCCGGGCAGGCAGTTTGTAACTTTAGCGTAGCTACCAACCGCAAATGGACCGGCAGTGATGGGCAGCTACAAGAGGAAACCATCTGGTTTCGAGTATCAGTTTGGGGTAAACAGGCCGAAACCTGCAACCAATACCTGAGCAAAGGCCGCCAGGTTTTGTGCGAAGGGCGTTTAACTGTTGATAGAGAAACAAGCGAACCGCGAGTCTGGCAAGACCAAAGCGGCAAGTGGCGAGCCAGCTATGAAATGTCTGCTTTTGAGGTTAAATTTTTAGGCCAGCGCAGTGATAATAGCAGCTTTGCCGGTGATAGTAACGCCCCCGCCGGCGGTGACGCCCCCGGCATTACAGAAGACGAAATTCCGTTTTAAGTTTTTGACAACAAAGCAACTGTAAGGCAGCATGAAGTAGTCCTTGTTTAAAGGGCGACTTTTGTTTATTTTACCGAGATGATTCGGTAATTATTTGGATTATTTTAGTCAACCGGACGAAAGACGATGGACGAACGACAAAAACGCTGCGCTATTGTTTCATTCATCCCCCGTCGTTCGTCATTCGTCCTTTTTTACGGCTACGTTGAATTACCGAATCCTCTCTGCCAACTAAAGGAGTTTATTATGACCAAACCTGCCGCCCAACAGCCCGCCCGCCTTAACGTAGAATTGCCTGCGGAACTGGAGGCAATTTATGCTAATTTGGCCCTAATCAGCCATTCAACGTCAGAAGTCATCGTAGATTTTGCCCGGATAATGCCTAATAAACCCAAAGCTAAAATCCACAGCCGGATTGTGATGACCCCTCTAAATGCCAAGTTGCTTTACCGGGCGTTGGCGGATAATCTTCAAAAATTTGAAGCAAAATACGGTGAAATCACCATCCCCGAAAATATTATGCTGGACCCCGAAAAGGGCTTTATAAAATAATTGACTAGAGCGATCAGCGTTCAGTAATCAGTAATCAGTAATCAGTAATCGGTAATCAGTAATCAGTAATCGGTAATCAGTAATCAGTAATCAGTAATCGGTAATCAGTAATCAGTAATCAGTAATCAGTAATCAGTAATCAGTAATCGGTAGTCAGTTTGCTAATAACTGGTCACTGATAGCTGATCACTGGTTTGATAAAGGAGTTATCTGTGCAAGTATTACAAACTATTGTTGATGAAATTAACCAGGCATTTGAGGCCAAAAGCGCGGTGCGTGACCGCACCCTGCGACGTTCCCGCGAGTTGATTCGCTACTGCGCCAACTCTATTCGGGCCACTCATCGTGGCGATGATGCCGAGGCCCAAACATTGCTGCAAACCGCCCGCCAGGCCGCGGCAGAGATGGTGGCCGATGCCCAGGAATACCCCGATTTGTATTATGCGGGTTATACTCAGGACGCTCTCAAAGAGTTGGCCGAAGCGCACATCACCAGAGCTATTATTTTAGAGAAAACTTTGCCCACCCCGCAAACGTTAAATGTAGAGAACGCCGCTTATCTCAATGGACTGGCCGAAGCTGCCGGAGAGTTGCGCCGCTTTGCCCTGGATGCCTTGCGCCGGGGCGACGTGCCGCAGGCTGAGAAAATGTTAAGCCGGATGGATGATATCTACAGCGTGCTGGTCACAGTTGATTTCCCCAGCGCCATCACCGGGGGATTACGCCGTACAACTGATATGGTACGGGGCGTACTGGAACGTACTCGCGGCGATGTCACCACCGCCGTGCGCCAGGAAGCAATGAAGGCGGCTCTCCAACACTTTGAGCAGCGCATCGGGATGAGCGAAGAGTAAACATTTTCTAGGTAGATTTGCGACGACGGTGGAACTCAATTATAAATATCCAGAGGTCGAAGTGTCCAAAATCCAAAATCCAAAACCCAAAATCCAAAATGGTCTGCCCCTAATTCGGGCCAGCGAGTTATCGCAGTACAGCTTTTGTCATCGCGCCTGGTGGCTGGGAACAGTCAAAAAAATTCAACCGGGGAATCAAGCCGGGTTGATTCGTGGTCGCCAAGCACATACGCGCCATGAACGCCAGGTACGGATGGCGACTCGCTGGCGTGGAATAGGCTTTCTGTTGGTGGGTGCAGGAAGCCTGTTTTTAATTGCAACACTATTTTGGTTCTGGCTGACATGATTCTCGTTTCCAAACTCCAGTTTGAGAACGAGGCATAAATCCAAAATCCAAAATCCAAAATCCAAAATCTAAAATCCAAAATTGGAAAAAGTATGCTCTGGCTCTTTGTATTGGCTATGATTTTTCTTGCGTTGGGGTGGTTCTCGGTTAAACGGGGAACAACTTTGCAGCGTAAAACAGG
>JAJRVO010000195.1 GCA_024277275.1 Chloroflexota bacterium | reverse complement strand
GCCGAAAATGTAGCTTTGGGTCTCAAATCGTCCCGCGAGCCGCGACTAGACCTGGATAAGGTGTCGGCCCGAATCCGTGAATTGACTCAGAAGTACGGCTTGCAGGTAGACCCCAATGCTTATGTGTCGGATTTAGCCGTAGGCCAGCAGCAGCGTGTCGAAATTGTAAAAGCTCTGTACCGGGGCGCGGCTCTGCTGGTGTTGGACGAGCCAACCGCCGTACTGACCCCCCAGGAGGTTGACGAGCTTTTTGTCATCTTTAAGCAGATGGCCGCGGATGGTCACGCCCTGATTTTTATTTCTCACAAACTGCACGAGATTTTAGAGTTGACCGACCGGGTAACGGTGTTGCGCGATGGCAAGGCCATTGGAACCAGGCAAACGGCAGAAGTTACAAAAGAAGATTTGGCCCGGATGATGGTGGGTCGAGAAGTTTTGATGGAAAGAGAACGGCCCAAAGCTGCCGTTGGCAAAGTCCGGCTCAAATTAGATGAAGTAAAAGCTGTTAACAACAAAGGCAAGCCCGTTCTGCGTAATGTGAGCTTAGAAGTGCGCAGTGGTGAAATTGTCGGCGTGGCCGGCGTATCGGGTAACGGGCAAAAGCCGCTGGCCGAAGCGATTGCGGGCCTACAACCTGTAGCCGGTGGCCGGATTACCGTAGAAGGGAATGAGGCCACAAACCTGCCGCCGTCTGAAATGATTGCAGCCGGCCTCTCTTACATTCCCGAAGAGCGTATGCGCGATGGGACAATCAAAGAGTTTAGCGTGGCCGAAAATATGATTTTGCAGGATCATATCTGGGCGCCATACAGTAACGGCATCTTTTTGAATTTTAAACAAATTGCCCGGCATGCCCGGGAGATGATTCAGAGCTTTAATGTTAAAACCCCTAGTCGGGAAACGCCCGTTAAAAATTTGTCCGGGGGCAATATCCAAAAATTGATTTTGGCCAGGGAACTGGCCCGCAAGCCGCGTGTTCTAATTGCCGCCCAGCCAACGCGAGGGGTTGACATCGGCGCAATGGAATATATCCACAATCAACTCCTCCAGCAACGGACCGAGGGGTTAGCCACGCTGCTTATCTCAGAAGACCTGGATGAAATCCGGGCGCTGTCTGACCGCATTGTGGTCATGTTTGGCGGTGAAATTATGGGGGTCGTCGACAGCGACCAGACAACGGTTGAGGAGTTGGGGCTAATGATGGCCGGAGAAAGAAACGTACCTTGACCAGGGAAGTAGGGAGTAAGAAGTAGGAAGTATGCGGGTAATAAGACCTTCTCCCTACTCCCTACTTCTTACTTCCTACTCCTGATGTGTCTGGCGACCAATAGTTGGACGTTTTGCCGGTTTCTGGTCAAGGCTGTAACTTGGGTTATTTACCTCTGGAAATATCTTGACATCCTAAAAAGTTATGGTACTATGTGTCCCATCAAAAATGGGGCGCTAACTAAGCGCCACCCCATTTTTGTCATCAATTTTCAAGATTTTAGTATCAATAGGAGGAGTTCTATGAAAAAAGTTGTAAGTGTACTTAGTATTATTACTCTGTTAGCGTTAATCTTAACGCTGGCCCCGGCCAATGTGCTAGCTCAAGATGAGGTGACCTGCGAGTCCGACGTAGTAGTGCAGGCCGACGATTGGCTGTCAAAAATTGCCGACAAGTTCTTTGGCGATGTGTTGACCTTCCCGGCCATCTTTGAGGCTACCAATGCCAAAGCCGCTGCTGACGACAGTTATGCCACTATTGCCGATGCAAACCTCATTGAACCCGGCTGGAAACTGTGCATTCCCACCGCCGAATATGCGCAAGTCATTTTAGGCGTTGGTGTTGAAGCCCCGACCTCAGCCGAGTCCATCCAGATACCGACAATTGTTGAAGGCATGACAAACGTGGCTTTTGTTTACGTTGGCCACATTGGCGATGGCGGCTGGACCTATGCCCACAACGAGGGGCGGCGATATCTTGAGGCCAATCTTGAGAATGTTAACACCGCCTACCTGGAAAGCGTCCCCGAAGGGGCTGATGCCGAGCGCGTCATCCGCAATTTGGCTCGCCAGGGTTTTGACGTTATCTTTACCACTTCCTTTGGCTATATGGACCCCACCGGGGTGGTGGCTGAAGAATTTCCGGACACCGCTTTTGTTCATATCTCCGGCCAAAAGAAAAATGCCACCAACTTTGGCAACGTCTTTGGCGCGATGGAAGAGATGAAGTACATGGCCGGAATGGTTGCCGGAGCTAAAGCCGCCGAGGATGGTTCTAACCGGGTCGGCATTATTGCTCCCTTCCCTATCGCCGAGGTCATTCGTCTCTCCAACGCTGCCGCGCTGGGGATGCGTCGCACCTGCCCGGACTGCGTGATGGATATTCGCTGGATATTCACCTGGTTCGACCCGGTAAAAGAGCGTGAAGCCGCTGAGTCGATGCTGGATGCCGGCGCAACCGTCATCATCACCGGCGCCGACACCCCCGGCCCGGTCCAAGCCGCCGGCGAGCGTGGTTTCACCGGTCTGGCCTATGACTCTTCAAATGCCTGCCTGGGTCTTGAAGCAGTCTGCCTGGGCGTGCCTTACTGGAACTGGGGCCCGATATACGCGGACATTGTAAACGGTGTGCGCGACGGCACATGGGTCCCTGAGGATTACTACGGCTCCACCGCCGACGGCTTGTTGGGTTTCTACGGCTTTATGGAATGCCAGGAGCCTTATCCAAGCGTGCCTGCGTCCGTTATTCCTGAAATGCAGGACGTGTTGGGGCAAATGCAAGCGGGAACCTTTAATCGCTTTACAATGTTCACCGGCCCCATTAACGACAACCAGGGCAACGAAGTTATCCCGGCCGGCGTTAGCTTGAGCCAATCAGACCTGGAAGGATTGTCTGAAGGCTATATGTCAGCCTTTAGTATTGAAGGGCGCGAGCCTTGCACCATCTGCATGGGCTACCTGGTAGAAGGCTTTGACTCCACTGCCGAGATTCCGCCGCTTAACTAAAGTTGGCAACCATCTCAATTTGCAAATAAAAAGGTGCGCGGGTTTTTAGACCCGCGCACTTTCTAATTTATTACCCTGTAAAAGCAAATCCTCACTTTGTTTCAGAACTGGCAAACATCTCAATTTGTTAGTATACTAGAGATGAGGTTCACACCTCGTTCCCAAACTCCGGTTTGAGAACGAGGTCGGACGAGTTAAGGTGACAAATGTCACTATATAAGTTTGGAAAGCAATTTCATTCCCAATCCAGAGATTGGGAACGAGTAAATCTCTAACCAAAAGGACTGACCCTTGAGCGAGTCGCAATTTGCCTTTGAAATGCGCGGAATCACCAAGCGATTTCCGGGCGTGCTGGCTAACGATAACGTAGACTTTGCCGTGCGGGAGGGCGAAATCCACGCCCTGCTTGGCGAGAACGGCGCGGGCAAAAGTACCTTGATGAATATGCTCAACGGCCTTTACCGGCCCGATGAAGGCCAGATTTTTATCAAGGACCAAGCCGTCAGATTTAGCTCTCCCCGCGAGGCCATCAACCACGGCATTGGGATGGTCCACCAGCACTTTATGCTGGTCCCCACCCAAAGCGTCGCCGAAAACCTGATTCTGGGTCAAAGCGCTCCCCGTTTTTATATCAACTACAGCGAACTTGAGGCGCAGGTGGCCGAGTTATCTGAGAAATTTGGCCTGGCAGTTGACCCACGCGCTAAAATCTGGCAGCTATCCGTTGGCGAGCAGCAGCGGGTTGAAGTTCTTAAAATGCTCTACCAGGGCGCCAAAATCCTGATTATGGACGAGCCAACCGCCGTTTTGACCCCACAGGAAGTGACTGATTTATTTGACACGCTGCGCAGCATGACCGCCTCCGGCCACACCATCGTTTTTATCAGCCACAAACTTGATGAGGTTGTGGCCATTGCCGACCGGGTTACAGTTTTACAACGCGGGCGTGTTACCGCCACTGTAGAGGGCAAAGACACCACCAAAGCCGAGTTAGCCCGGCTAATGGTGGGTCGAGAAGTTCTCTTCCGCATCCAAAAAGCGCCGGCCCAACCTGGCGCGGAGGCGCTGGTCATCGAAAATATTTCCTGCGAAAACGACCGTGGCCTACCCGCGCTAAGAAATTTATCGCTGACGGTTAGAGCCGGTGAAGTGGTCGGCATAGCCGGGGTAGCCGGCAACGGCCAAACTGAACTGGCCGAAGTGATTGCGGGTCTCCGAGCGGCAACCGAAGGACGAGTCATTGTACAGGGCCAAGAGGTAACCGGTAAACGGGTCGCTGCCGGCGAGCAATCAGAGGCGTCAAAAGGCGGATCGTGGGATATTCAAGTATCCCTGGACATTGGGGATTCATCAATTAATCTTTCTAAGGGCGATGAGCGCCCTGAAAAACAAGCAGCCCCGATCATGGTTAGTGAAGGTTTGGCTTATATTCCTGCCGACCGTACCGGCGTTGGCTCATCGCCTAACCTGAGTTTAATAGATAACCTCATTTTAAAAGCATACCGCCGGCCTCCCATTGGCAAAGGCTGGCGAATTGATTTATCGCTTGCCAGAGAGCAGGCTGAAAAGCTGGTCGAGCAATTTAATGTAATGACTCCTAATGTCGACACGCCGGCCCGGCTGCTTTCCGGCGGCAACCTGCAAAAGCTCATCCTGGCTCGGGAGATTTCTTCCCGGCCAAAAGTAATTATCGCCGTTTATCCGGTGCGGGGCCTGGATGTTGGCGCAATTGAGGCCATTCACCAGATGCTCATTGACGAACGGAATCGGGGAACGGCCATCTTGCTCATTTCCGAAGACCTGGATGAGTTGCTTTCACTGTCTGATCGCATTGTTGTTGTTTTTGAAGGCCAAATTATGGGCGAGGTGCCGCCCGAAGATGAGCGTGTCGACGAGATTGGGCTAATGATGGCCGGAACCAGGGTGGAGGCAGTCCATGCGAGTTAAAATTGAACCGAGATTGGATGTGCCTCGCTGGATGCCCTTCGCGAGCATTTTCGGCGCTCTGGTTGTGGCTCTCCTTTTGGGCGCGATATTGCTGGCCTATGGCGGCCTCGACCCCGTTACGGCTTATTGGCAAATGCTCAGAGTCGGTTTTCTTGAACCCTACTCTTTTTCTGATACGATGGTGAAGGCAACTCCCCTTATTTTGGCCGGGCTTGGCGTAGCCGTTGCCTTTAAGATGCGTTTGTGGAACATTGGGGCCGAAGGGCAGCTATTTTTAGGCGCGTGGGCCACTGCCGGGGTTGCCCTCTTTTGGTTGCCCCCCACCACCCCAAAACCAATTATGCTGGCCGTGATGACGCTGGCCGGTTTTGTAGCGGGCGCTGTCTGGGGCGCTATCCCCGGTGTGTTAAAGGCCAAGTTAGGCGTTAACGAGATTATCTCCTCGTTGATGTTAACTTACGTGGCTATTCAATATAACAACTACTTTGTGTACGGACCCTGGGCCGCCGGCGGTTTTGGCTTAACCGCTCCCTTCCCTAAAACTGCCTGGTTCCCCCGTCTGACCGACTACGGCAACGCTATCCCCGCGCTGCGGGGGTTGACGGCCCATATGGGGATTGTGTACGGAATAATTGCAGCGGTTGTGCTCTACGTTATTTTCAAATACAGCAAGTGGGGTTATGAGTTGAAGGTGATTGGCGACAACCCCAATGCGGCGCGTTATGCCGGGATGAATCTATCGCGCAACATCATTTTGACGATGGTTATTTCGGGCGGATTGGCCGGATTGGCCGGGATGTCGGAGTTGGCCGGGGCGGTTCACCGATTGCAAGAGAATTTTTCGCCGGGTTATGGCTTTACGGCCATCATTGTGGCCTGGTTAGGGCGATTGAATCCCCTGGGCATTATCATTGTCGGCTATCTTTTTGGCGGATTACTGGTCGCCGGAGACGTTATCCAACCCGCCGGAATCCCGCTGATGATTCAAGGCATTATCTTATTCTGCGTAATTAGCGCCGACACGTTTACCCGCTATCGCATCCGTATTGTACGAGCAGCGCCGGTAACTGCCACGGCAGCAGAGGTGTAAAGCAATGGAACTTGCCAGTCTTGTTTTTATCGTCAATATCATCGGGGCCGGGCTAAGAACCGGCACGCCACTTTTGTTTGCCACCCTGGGAGAAATCATCACCGAGCGTTCCGGGGTGCTAAACCTGGGCGTCGAGGGGATGATGTTGGCCGGCGCGCTGGCCGGTTTTGCCGTCTCTTACGGAACCGGGAATCCCTGGTTTGGGGTTATGGCCGGGATGCTGGCCGGGGGAACACTCAGCCTGCTTAACGGATTAGTTGCCATTACCCTTCGGGGCGACCAGGTTGTCAGCGGCCTGGCCCTGACTTTTGTGGGTCGGGGACTGACTTCGGTTTTAGGCGTGGCGTATGTCCAAATTCGGGAAGTGCCTCGTTTGCCCACGGTTAGATTGCCCTTTATGTACGATGTACCCCTGATTGGCCCCAATATCCTTTGGCCCCTTTTTGGCGAGCAAAACATTGTGCTTTACCTGGGGTTTTTACTGGTCCCGGCGGTTTGGTTCTGGGTTGAACGCACCCGGCCCGGTTTGCACCTGCGGGCCGTCGGCGAGAAACCCGCTGCTGCCGATGCGGTCGGGATTAACGTAGCCGCCCAACGCTACTTATATGTTTTTGTTGGCGGAGCCTTTGCGGGGTTGGCCGGAGCGTCGCTGTCACTGGCTATTACACCGCTATGGATTGACGATATGACTGCCGGACAGGGCTGGATTGCCGTTGGGCTGGTTATTTTTGCCGGTTGGAATCCGTGGCGGGCCGTATTAGGCGCTTACATTTTTGGAGCGTTACGACGCCTGCCGTTGGATTTGCAAGCTGTCGGTTGGCTGCCTTTTGCCAGCAACCCCATCTTGGGTGTTTGGCTGGAGATGATCCCCTACCTCTTCACTATTGTTGCCCTCATCTTTTCCTCCCGCGAAGCTATTCGCAAACGTTTGGGCGCTCCTGCTGCGCTCGGCATCCCCTACATTCGGGGCGAACGGGGAGCATAGAGATAAAAATAGGGTATGTAATTTTAATATAACGTAAATATACTAATATTTAGGGAATATAAACCAATTAAACTTAAAATTTGTCCTAATCAACCCATTTTGCATTAAAATGGTTTTATTTTATGCCGGATACTTTATCTTGCTTGAATAATCGATAAACTGTCTAAGATATTCGATACATACTTGTTATGGGGCAACTAATAATAATAACGTCATTATAAACCACAATAACCCTATTATTACCTCGAAATAATATTAACATCACGCCAAAACCCTATTGTTAGATTTTTGTGTACTTGTTGGATGATGCTGTTATTCAACCGAAACAGTAATCAACGGTAACGTATCATTCAAGATGTTCTCTCCCGCCAACGACAATCGAGCAAAATCATCCAGGTTGTACCAGCCGATGTGCAGATCATAGTTACCGGGGGGAAGGTCGGCGGGAAAAGCGAGGGTACGCGAGTCGATGATGGTGTTGCCGCTTTGCCAAAAGGCTGTGGGATAGCGAGACGGGCCGTCAAATCCGGCAACCTGGGTTTGGGTGGGTGGGTCGATTAAGTGAATAAAGAGGTTGAGAGTCTGGCCGGGTGGCGCTAATGTTTCCCAGTAAAGTGTTAGGGAAACAACCGCTCCCGGTTTTATTTTTAGGTTGGGCGATGAGTCATACCCAACTAATTTGATTTGTCCGCCAAAGGTTGCTTCAAGGGGGTAAGTTGGATTCAGTTCCGGCCATTGGTGGGGTAGCAACGGAACCCCGGCCACAATTGGCTCAATCGCTTCGCCGGCAGTATTGACCGCTGCTTTGGCCGCTCGTGCCGGGTCTTCAAATTCAAAAATACCAATTGCCAGCCGCGTGACCATCGGCGCTTCTGCCTCCGACGGTACGTACACGTAATAAGTATCTTTGAGTACCCCTCCCGGCTCCAGCATCGATGTGGGCCACTTGCCCCCATCGGGATAGGTGTTGGCCTGGCCGATGGAATTCCCCTTGTCGTCCAAAAGATGCGCAAAGGCGCTGTAGTTTTTGGCGATGGGTTGAGTCGCTTGCCAGTAGAGCGTTACGGGCAGCCAGTCGCCCGGATGTACTGATGGCTTGTTGATGGTGTAGCCAATCAGGCGCAGGGCGTCGTCACTGTAAGTAAAATCCAGTCGCTCCACCCTTTCGGTTGGGATATCGGTTTCGGAAATGAGTGGGGTTTTGGCGTAAGCGGTTTTAATGTAGCGAAAAGGGGCGATGAGGGAGAGGGAGAAGAGAGGGGTGACGAGGAGAAGAGGGAGAATAAGTGATGCGTGATGCGTAAAACTCAACATCCGAAACCCAAAACCCAAAACTCGAAGTCCGAAGCCCGAAATCCAAACCCCAAAACCCGAAACCAAATCAACAATTTGTGATAGCCCCCAGGCAGTCAGGATGCCGAGAGCCGGCAGGGCGGGGTAGAGGAGTCGCCCCCAGGAGGCAGGGGTGATTTGCATCCAGCTGAGTAGGGCAATGAAGATGGTGAGGGTCCAGAGGGCCAGTAGGGTTAGAATGATGAATGATGAAGGCTTACCCTGCAAGGGATGAATGATGAAGGCTTGCCCTGCCAGGGATGAATCAGGTGTTGTGCGATGTGTGTTTTGAGACTCCAAATCTGAAACTTGAAACCTGAAACTGCGCCAGATACCGATGGCTAGACCGAGTAGTACAATGTACTTTACCCAACGCAGGAGGCCGTAGAGCCACGGTTCTAAAAGAATCTGACCGGCCCCAAATGCGGCCCAAAAGGATAACTCCAGGCCGACCATTTCTGTTTGCCAGATTTGGGCCAGGGTGGGCCGGGGGTAGAGCGCGCCGCCCCGGTAGAGCAGATGAGCGTTGAGGGCGGATATATCGCCGTAAAGTTGCCAGTTGCGCCAATACCACCAACCCGCCATAAGCAAAATAAAACTGCCGATGATGGCTCCACATTTGAGTAGATGACCGATTGAACGCCGGCGGTAAAAGTCGAGCAAAAAGACCAGGCCGGTTAGAGGCCAGAGGTAGAGCAAGCTCAACTTGGTAATAGCTCCCAGTCCTAGAGTTAGCCCCAGATAAAGCGCATAGCGTGTCGAACTACCGTTTTTGATAATCAATGCCAGCAGCGCTAATGCCGCTGCCGCGAAGGTTGCGGCCAGTCCGTCATTGCTAATGGCAGAGCTGACGTGCAAAAATTGCGGGATAAAGGCTACCAACGCCGCAGCCAGCAGAGGCAACCAGGGGACAATCGTTATCCGCTGAAAATCCGATTTACTGTTTGGAGCCTGAGAATGTGCAGATGTGTCGTCAACAAAAATAATACGACCCAGGATATAAGTTAGGGTTACGGTCCCTAACCCGGCCAGCAGCGATAGCCAGCGGGCCAGTCGAGCGGCCAGAAAAACGGGGGCTGTACTCCATTCTTCGCCGGTGGGGTGTAAGTAAAGGTTGTTGTTGCCCCGCTCGCGCCAGATAAAGGAACGGTCATCGACGTAGTGGGGGTTGCGGGGTGGCTCCTCAAAGTCGCTTAAATTGAGCCACGAGACAGCTATTGCAGCCAAAATGTGGTACAATGGCGGCTGCGTGCCTTCCTGATCCCAGGACTTGTAGACACCGGCCCTCACTGTCGGCAATTGGCGCCGGCTCTGGATAAATTGAATCATAGCAAAATGTTTCAACTCATCCGGCTTTTCAAAAAAGGGAACGGTAACGTCGTATAACAATCCTAAAATGGTAAAGATGATCAGGATGGCAATCAGGCCGTATTTGCTTAAACGACCGGCTTCCGCTAACTGTGGACCGTTGTTTATTTTTGTGTCTGAAAGTGAAACGTGATTCATCGGGCAGCATTATAACACAAGTTGCTTGCTTTGACGCTTTTGCCGGAGGATATATAATTGAAGGGTGAAGATAGCCAAGTAAGAGAGCAGTTGATTTTGAGAGGTTGAATTGACGAAGGTAGATAAGATGCCTGAGAGTTTGTATATCTTTTTTCAAGAGTTTGACCCGGCGCAACTCAATTTGAACCGTGATGCCGATACCATCATCGAACGCACGCTGCGTTTTGGCAACCGGGTCGAATTACGCTGGCTCTTTGCTTTCTATGGTCAACCGCGCATTATTGCCTGGGTCCGCGATATGGGCGAATATCGACTGCCAGAGCGTCATCTCTCTTTTTGGTATTTGTTGTTAGATATTGAAGCGCCGGTACGTCAGGTCAAAAGGAAAGCAATATGGCCCCATTAACTAATCCCCATTGGAACGCGGTCACGCCGGTTATGCAAGAGTTGCTGGAAACGATTGGACAGCAACCGTTTAGCCGGCGATTTTATCTGGCCGGGGGAACCGCCCTGGCTTTGCAGCTAGGACACCGCCCTTCAGTAGACCTGGATTTCTTCTCGGAGTCTGATGAAGTTACACCGGCAACGCAAGCAGAAATCTTGGCTCATCTTGCGCCATTAAAACCAACCGTTATTGAACAAGCCTGGGGACATTTTCTGCTGGCAATTCGACAAACGCAAGTTGGGTTCTTTGCTTACGGTTACCCCTTGCTGCGCCCTGCACGGTTGGCGGGCGGGGTGGCTGTAGCCGACCCGGTGGATATTGGGCTGATGAAACTTGATGCCTTAATCAGCCGGGCCGCCCGTAAAGATTTCTACGATCTCTACTTTATCAACCGCATAATTACCCTGGATGGTTTATTGGTCCTTGGCGAGCAAAAGTACCCTCACGCTCGTGATTTTGAAGTAGAGGCCGTGCGCAGTTTGGCTTTTTTTAGGAACGCAGACCGAGATGTGTCACCTAATTTGATAGAAATCGTCCCCTGGGAAACCGTCAAATCCTTCTTCCGCGCCGAAGCCAGGCGTCTGGTAAAGCAATGGCTTGGAGAGTGAAAAATAGATGAAACCACCTCAAATTTTAATCAGCTTGATCTTGTTACTAACTATTAGTTTGACCGCCTGCGGTACAGCCCCTACATCCACTGCCACCCCATCACCCACAACACAGGAAGTTAGCCTTTTAACCGAGTCGACACCGGAAACGGTAGAAACTGCCACCCCGGTACCGCCGACGTTTACCCCCACCCCAATACCTTCGCCGGAGCCAACG
>JAJRVO010000194.1 GCA_024277275.1 Chloroflexota bacterium | reverse complement strand
CCGGTCTTAATTGAGTCATCCCCAAAAATCTGATACAATTCACCTTAAATTTTCAACGGAGTTGATAATGCTAAACACAATTGACAATCTACAGCGCACCCTCCACCGTATCGACGGCAAAGGCTACCCGGCCTACAAGGATATTCGCGGCAGTTACAGCTTTGATGACTTTACTCTATTTATCGACCATGTGCAAGGCGACCCCTTTGCCGCACCGTCTCGGTTGCGGGCGCGGATGCCGATGCGCGTTGCCGGCTTTCCCCCCAATACCCGCGCCAATGGCAGCCGGGTGATAGCTTTGCGCGACTTTTTGGCCGGGATCTTTTCCGGCGAGTGCGGCGACGTCAGCGACCGCAGCCGGGGGTCGGGCAAAAGCGGACTGATTGCTATGGACAGACCCGAACAAGAGATTCTGGAGCGATCCTCAATCATCGTGACCGATGAGTTTGTTGAGGCCCGTTTTGTGGTGGGATTGCCTGCCCGAGGGCGGCGGGTTTTGGGGCGACAGGCGGCGGCGATGCTGTGCGGCGATATTCCCAAAATTATCGACGCCGCGCTCAAGTACGCCAGCATCAACAAAAGATATCTGATGGCTCATTTGAATGCCGCCGAAGACGCCGACGCTCTCCGCGCCCAACTGCCCAGGCTGGGTCTGGTAGCTTTTGTGGCTGATGGCAGCATTTTGCCCCGTCGCTCTGGGGTGGATGACCGCCCGCTTGGCGGCGATAACGTTGTGCCGTTTCGCAGTCCCGACAGCTTGCGAGTCGAAGTCGGCCTGCCCCACGCCGGTCGGGTGGGGGGTATGGGCATCCCTGCCGGGGTAACGCTGATTGTCGGTGGGGGTTATCACGGTAAAAGCACGCTGTTGTCTGCCCTGGAGCGGGGCGTTTACAACCACATCCCCGGCGATGGCCGCGAGCTGGTCGTCACCGACCCTACGGCGGTCAAAATCCGGGCCGAGGATGGCCGCCGGGTAGAAGGCGTCGATATTCGACCCTTCATCAATAACTTGCCCGACCACAGTAACGCCGCCGCCTTCCGCACCGATAACGCCAGCGGCAGCACCAGTCAGGCCGCCAACATCATTGAAGCGTTGGAGGTAGGGGCTAAAACTCTGCTGCTTGACGAGGATACCTGCGCCACCAACCTGATGATCCGTGATGCCCGGATGCAAAGTTTGGTGGAGAAATCCGGCGAGCCAATTACGCCCTTTATCGACCGGGTACGCCAGTTGGCCGACCTCCCCCTAACCCCCTCCCAAAAGGAGAGGGAACTGGGAGCCTCCCCCCATTTGGGGGGGATTGAGGGGGGGAGGGCGTCAGCAGCATCCTGGTACTGGGCGGCAGCGGCGACTATTTTGATGTGGCCGGCACCATCATTCGGATGGACACCTACATACCTTACGATGTCACTGTCGAGGCAAAAGCGATTGCCGCTAAACATCCCACCGGCCGGCATGTCGAAATTAGCGACCCCTGGCCGGCTCTCACGCCGCGCATCCCTCTGGCCCAGAGCCTCAATCCCCGCAAGGGCAAGCGAGAGGTCAGCATTAAAGGGCGGGCGTTGCGGGCGGTTCTGTTTGGCGCGGAGGAGATAGATATGAGCGCGGTGGCTCAACTGGTCGACGAGGGGCAGGTGCGGGCTATTGGGCAAGCGCTCAACCTGGCCCGCGAACGTTTTATGCAGCCGGGGCGCAACGTGGCCGAGGTGGTTGAGGCCGTGATGCAAGAGATTGCCCAAAAAGGGCTGGATGCGCTCGACCGCCGCCAGACCGGCGATTACGTCATCTTTCGGCCTTATGAGTTGGCCGCGGCCCTGAACAGGTTGAGAACCTTGCGGGTATGGTCGGCGGCAAGCGAGGGTTGATTACAAGTAACCGTTCTCCCCCCGACGATAGAACGCAAATGACGCTGATACCCGCTGATTTCCGCTGATTTTTTAATACTATCTATAAGCGAAGCCGGCTTTATCTGCATCAAATCTAATTGTCTTTTGACAACAATCAGCGTTCTATATTTGGAGGGGGGCAAGAATTATCTGCCTTCGATGATGGTTATCAAACGCTCTGCCACGGCCCGGACTGAGGCTTTATCCGTCGCCACACAGGAAGCGACGGGCTGTTTTTGGGGCAGTTTTAACATTTGCCTGATTTCATCGGGGCTAAGACCGCTGAGGTCGGTTTTGTTGGCGACCAAAAGATAGGGCACGTTGCCCAACTTTTTAAACGTTGTCAGCAATTTACCCGCTTGTTTAAATGCGCTGCGGTCTGTAGAGTCGACCAGAAATATGAAACCGTCCATACCGTCTGCCAAAAAGTCGTGCATAAAATCAAAGCGGTCCTGGCCCGGCGTGCCAAACAAGTGAATGGCGCGTTCGTTATCAATATTCACCCAGCCGTAATCCATAGCCACCGTGGTGGTTGATTTTATCTTTGCTTCGGCGCTGTTGGTGGTAGTTTCATCGGTGTTGACGGTATCGATGTCAGAAAGGGTGTTGACGAAGGTAGTTTTACCGGCGTTAAATATGCCGGTGATAACTATTTTATAAAGCTTGGTCATAATATTTTTCCTTTTCGATGTGTATGAGGGGCCGCCTGTGGCATTGGGGAACCTATGTCAGCTTAGATAATATGCCTTGCCCTCCCTGGCCTCATGCTCCGTATAATAATCACATTATTTCAGGAGTCAAAAAGTACACTTTTTGACTCCTGAAACGGGAAGTTATTTTTGGACGGTCACTATGAGCCAACAAGACCCTTCGCTCCCAACTCTCCCGAAGTTAATCGAGACCCTTTGCCCGGTATGTGGTGGTTCTAACAGGGGCAGGGGTCTCAGCGGAGAGTAATATCCCTACTTTCCGCTGCCCGTAGCATGTAACGGATTGCCATTAATTAAAAATGACTTCCAAAAGTGCAGTAAATATCTACACCAAATTTGACCCAACCAACCCGCCTCTGCCACTGACGACAAGCGAATCCAACTCTTTTGCCTATAGAACAATGGCTACGCGAATACCGATTATTGTTCAACAAGTCCTGGCAGATTATGGCGACACGTATCCTCCCCACATTAAGCGAGCCCTGCAAGAATTGCACAACGAAATAAAGTTGGACCAGCCCGTGCGTCCTCTAAAAACCGCCGCGCCGGATGGCCCGGGCTGGGCCAAAGCCTGGCAGCCTCACCGGAGCAAAAGTTGGTTTAATATCCCCTGGTACTTTGCCGAGGCATTTTTCTACCGGCGACTGCTGGAAGCGGCAGGCTATTTTGGCGACAGCGAAACAGGTACAAAAAATTGGCAAGGTGTTGACCCCTTTTTACCGCGCAAGCAAGCAGAGTTGCAGAGCGATATCCCGTGGCAGGTGTTGTCTGCGGCCCTGGCCCACTCGTCCACCGACTCGGCGGATAGCTTACGCGCCCTGCTGCATCACTGCGTTTGGGGTAACCGCGTCGACCTGAGCTATAACCAGGTAGCCCAATCAACAGGGCGGCAGATTGCTGTAGATAGTGAGCAAGCCAATCTGCTGGTAGATGATACGGAGGCGGTGTTGGCACGGAGCTACTGATGGACCTGACTTTGGTCGACTTTCTGCTCCGTTATAACCGGGTCGCACAGATTACGCTGCACGTCAAGGCCCATCCCACCTTTGTTTCAGATGCCACCCCGGCTGACATCAAAATGACCATCGCCGCGATAAAATCACAGACAACGGAGGATTTATCGCGGTTGGCTTCTCGGTTAGAAAGTTACCTGGATGAGCAACGCCTCCTGGTTCAGGCCGACCCGTTCTGGAACAGCAGCCATTTTTTCTGGGAGATTCCGGCCTCGCTTCAGGCTCAACTGGCTCTGGCCCGCCTGGTCATCATCAAGGGCGACGCCAACTATCGCCGCTTGCTGGGTGATAGTCGCTGGCCCGCTACCGTGCCAATTGCCGGCGTCGTTCCCTACTTTCCTGCTCCGTTTGTAGCGCTGCGCACCTTAAAATCAGACCCAATTGTGGGCCTACAATCGGGCCAAACTGAGGTGTTAGATAAAGAGGACAGCGAATGGCGGGTGAACGGCAAACGGGGGATGATACAGGCGGTACTGTGAAACAGGAAGTAGGGAGCAGGCAGTAAGGAGTAGGGGCGTTTTCCCTTACTTTCTACTCCACCCCTAACCCGGATAAACCGGAATGGCGAATGGGCGAATGTGGCGAATGAATAGTTCTGGGCGATTTCTCCCTTTGGTCAAAATGACATGCCACCACTTACAATGTTACCATTACCCAGGTTAGGACATAAAGTATGAAAACAAGATTTCTT
>JAJRVO010000017.1 GCA_024277275.1 Chloroflexota bacterium | reverse complement strand
TACACAAACATCAGCGTCCTGGCTCAAGCGTATTACCAGCAATTCAATGGATGCCAAAGAAGCGCGCCTGGCCTGGATGCTGATTGCGCCCACGGCAATCATTGTTTTTGGGCTGGTATTGTTCCCGGCTGCATTTAGCATTTGGATTAGTTTTAGGGATGTTGGCCTGAACAACTTAAACGATGTTTTAAACGCGCCGTTTGTGGGGTTAGATAACTACCGCACGGTTTTTAACGATTTTGCCTTTAAGTATAATAACATACTCAATATGGGGGCGGCCCTCACCAGTATTGTTTACTCTTTTAGCGCGACGCTGTTGACGGTGCTGGTTGGGCTGGTAGCGGCTCTGCTCCTGAACCAGCCCTTCCGGGCCAGAGGTTTATCGCGAGCCATTTTTCTATTCCCCTATGTGGCTCCCATTGTTAGCATAGCTTTTGTCTGGCGCTGGATGCTAGACCTAAAACCCTCCGGCGTTGTCAATTATCTGTTAATGAATGTCGGGGCCATTGATCGCCCTATTCCCTTTTTGGCTCAGGCCGGTTGGGCCTTACTGCTGGTCATTGTCTTTGAAGCCTGGCGATATTTCCCCTTTGCTATGCTCATGATTCTGGCTCGACTGCAGGCCGTTGACAAAACCCTGTATGAAGCCGCAGAAGTGGACGGCGCCAATTTATGGCAAAAATTTTTAAACATTACCCTGCCGGAACTTCGCTACGTCATCGGCGCTATATTTTTGCTGCGCCTAATCTGGACCTTTAACAAGTTTGATGACATTTTCTTGTTAACCGGGGGTGGTTTTGGCACCAAAGTGCTGCCGGTTTTAACGTATGAGTTTAGCTTTCGCCTGTTTAACTTTGGCAAAGGTGCGGCCACATCTATGATCTTGTTGATCATACTACTTGTGTTTTTGGCATTTTATGTCCGCTTTGTAATGCGGAACATTGACGAGTAAGGGGGGGGAGACCGCCTGTGGCGCGGGGGGAGTGGGGGGCGCCCCTCCACATCTCTGCCTTTACAGGTTTGGTAGGAGATAAGAAAATGGTTAAAAGTGACAATCAAAAAGCAACACTCATTGACCACCTGGCCCGACGCATGACCTGGCCGCGCTTTTTCTTCATGCTAGGTATGACAGTTTTTTGGACGACTATTATCTTCCCGTTTTATTGGATGGTCAGCTCATCCTTTAAAACCGGCGCTGAAATTGCCGGCCGCGAGCCGATTTTTATTCCGCCCAAACTACGGGGAGATGCCTACTATGAGCTTTTTGAGTTTAGCTGGGCCTACATTGAGTATCTTGGGCAACACATTGCCTACCGCATATTTGGAGATTATACCTTCATATTTGAGTCCGAGGTGGATCATTTTAATGATTTTGGGGTAAATGTAATCAACAGCATTATGGTGGCCGTGCCTACAGCCCTCATTGCGGTTGTTCTGGCTATGCTTGGCGCGTATGCCATTGCCCGTCTTAAATTCCGGGGCAAAAATTTCATGCTCAATTCTATCCTGATGATTTACCTTTTCCCCGGCATCTTGCTAATTATCCCGCTCTTTGCTATGCTGGCTCAAATAAGCCGCTGGGTCGGAGTCGAAATACAAGATAATTTAGCCATTTTGGTATTGACTTACCTGGCTCAAACCTTACCCGTGGCCCTCTATATGCTCGCCAACTACTTCCGTACCATTCCTGATGAGATTGAACAGGCTGCCTTAATTGATGGCTGCACTCGCCTGGGGGTTATCTGGCGAATAACTATGCCGCTGGCCGTGCCGGCTCTGGTTTCGGTGGGGATTTATACCTTTATGATTGCCTGGAATGAATTTCTTTACGCTCTTGTTTTTCTTAATGATCGCTTTGTCTTTACTATGCCGATAAAAGTTAACGTCATCTTTAACAATCCCAGCCCCCGGATGCAGGTAGTGATGGCTGCCTCGGTGGTTATGAGCCTGCCGGTGATGTTTCTTTTCCTGGTTTTGGAGCGATACCTGGCAGAGGGGTTATCCGCCGGTGGGGTGAAGGGGTAAGAGTAAGGGGTCGGTTGGGTTGAAGGATGAAACCCAACACAATCGGCCCAAAATTGTCGGGTTTCGCACCTCAACCCGCCCTATCAATTTTATCTCGTTCCCAAACTCCAGTTTGGGAACGAGATAAAGCGACATAAACGCCTAAAACAACTTCATCTGCTTTCCTGCCAGACGTCCTTCGTGGTCTAGCAGCCACTCTTTGCGCCATAGGCCGCCGCCATAGCCGGTTAATTTGCCGTCGCTGCCGATGACTCGGTGACAGGGCACAATAATGTTGATGGGATTTTGACCATTGGCCGCGCCAACGGCTCTAACCGCTTTTTCGTTGCCAATTGCTTTGGCAATGTCCAGATAGGAAACGGTTTGACCAAAAGGAATAGCGGTCAACTGACGCCAGACCGTTTTCTGAAAGTCGGTGCCTTCCGGCTCAAGTTTTAACAAGAACTCCCGTCGTTGGCCTTTAAAATATTCATCAAACTGGGTTGCGCAATCTGCAAGAGCTTGCGGAATTTCAGCGTCATCAAAACTAACATCTTTTTCTTCCGATTCAATATAACTGACAGATTTGATACCTTTT
>JAJRVO010000193.1 GCA_024277275.1 Chloroflexota bacterium | reverse complement strand
GTGTTTCTTAAATCGTGTGGGCCAGACCGCAGAGGTTTCTAAAGCCCATTTTAACTGTAAGTCAGGGTCATAATCGAGGCAAATTCGCTTGAAAATATCTCGCAAAAAACCTCTGCGGTCTTTAAGAAACACGCTCTAAGCTGGCTAAAAACAAAAAGCACGATATTGAACTGGTAGTAGACCGGCTGGTTATCCCAACCGGGTCCGACAATGATTTTGAGACTCGCCTGGCCGACTCGGTGGAGACGGCCTTGCGTTGGGGCGAAGGGATGCTGATAGTTGACGTGGTTGACGGGGATGAATTGATTTTGTCGGAGCAGAACGCTTGCGCCCACTGCGGCTTGAGCTTTCCCGAATTGACCCCGCAGATGTTCAGCTTCAACTCGCCGCTGGGGGCTTGCCCCGATTGCAACGGCCTGGGCGAGTGTTTTGAGTTTGACCCGGATTTGTTTGTCAACCCGGCCAAATCCATCAATGAGGGTGCGGTGCTGCCCTGGGGAGAAGTCGCCAAAAAGAAAAGCTGGGCCACGCAAATTGCCCGGCAAATTGCGCAGCGCTTCAATATTAGCCTCGATACCCCCTGGGCTGATTTGCCGGACGAGGCGCGCCACCTGATTTTATACGGCAATCCCAATATCAAATTCAAGTACCAAAGCGAGAACTTCACCGGCTCCTGGCCTTACGAGGGCGTGATTAACGCTACCAAACGTCGCTACAAAGATACGCAGTCGCAGGGTATGCGCGAGTATTACAGCCGTTATCTCAGCCAATTACCTTGCCATATCTGTGAAGGTCAACGCCTGCGCCCGGAAGCCAGGGCTGTTACAATTGGCGGTTTAAAAATTAATGAAGTCACCACCATGACTATTACCCAGGCTTATGATTGGATTTGCGTGTTGATGGGAGAAAATGAGCAGGGGGGAAGGGGAGCAGGGGGGAAGGGGAGCAATGGGGCAACCCAATCTTCAATCTCCCTTACCGACCAACAACTTGAAGTAGGTTACGAATTACTCAAAGAAATCCGGGAACGGGTCAACTTTATGCTGGATGTGGGGTTGCATTATCTTACGCTGGATCGGTCCGCGCCTTCGCTCTCCGGCGGCGAAGGGCAGCGAATTCGGCTGGCCTCGCAAATTGGCTCCGGGCTGGTGGGGGTGATGTATATTTTGGATGAGCCGTCGATTGGGCTGCACCAACGCGATAACCGGCGGCTGCTCGACTCGCTGCTGCGGTTGCGGGATTTGGGTAACACCGTGTTGGTGGTCGAGCATGATGAAGAAACGATGTACGCCGCCGACTGGATCATCGACTTTGGCCCCGGCGCGGGAACGCAGGGCGGTGAGATTGTCTTTCAAGGCACGCCAAAACAAATACAGAAATCGAGAAAATCGCTAACCGGCCAATACTTATCCGGGAAGATGACGGTGATATCGGGTAATGGCCGGCGCGAGCCTAACTGTTGCTGGCTGGAGTTGGGCGGCGTTACGCATCACAACCTCAAAAGCGTGGCGGTTCGTTTTCCGCTGGGCTGTTTTACCTGCGTCACCGGCGTTAGCGGCAGTGGCAAAAGCAGCCTCATCACCGAGACCCTTTACCCCGCTCTGGCCCGCACTCTGCATCGGGCGCAGGTTAGACCCGGCTCCTACCGGCAATTGGAGGGGGTGGAGAACATCAGCAAAGTTATCCACATCACCCAGGATCCCATCGGGCGGACGCCGCGCAGCAACCCGGCTACTTACGCCAAAGTGTGGGACGATGTCCGCAAGCTATTTGCCCAAACGCCGGAGGCTCAAACCCGGGGCTACAAACCGGGGCGCTTTAGTTTTAACGTCAAGGGCGGTCGCTGCGAGGCTTGCTCCGGCTACGGCCAAAAACTGGTCGAGATGCACTTTTTGCCGGATGTGTGGATTACGTGTGATGTTTGCAAGGGGCTGCGTTTTAACCGGGAAACGTTGCAGATTCGCTACAAAGGCAAAAATATTGCCGACGTGCTGGACATGGACGTGGCCGAAGCGCTGGCGTTCTTTGAAAACATTCCCCGTATCAAGCGCATTTTGACCACGCTGCACGATGTCGGCCTGGAATACATCAAGTTGGGCCAGAGCGCCACCACCCTCTCCGGCGGCGAGGCCCAGCGAGTCAAGCTGGCTAAAGAGCTATCCCGCGTGGCTACCGGCGACACCCTTTACATTTTAGACGAGCCGACTACCGGCCTCCACTTTGCCGACATCCAAAAACTGCTTGACGTGCTGCACCGGCTAACCGATGCCGGTAACACCGTTATCGTCATCGAACACAATCTGGATGTGATTAAAAGCGCGGATTGGATTATTGATTTAGGGCCGGAAGGCGGCGACGACGGGGGACAGGTCATCGCTACGGGGACGCCGGAGGCAGTGGCTCAGATGACTGATAGTTACACCGGCCAGTTTTTGCAGCGGGTTTTAGGGTAAGGTTACATCCAATCGACCAACTTTAACCCCGACACACGAGCAAAGTGACGTTGGTTGTGCGTGACCAAAGGGATTTTATGGACAAGCGCAATGCCGGCAATCTGTAAATCAGGTTCAGCCGGCGGTATGCCTGCCCGGCGCAATTTATCTTTGAGGGCGCCGCAATGTTGGGCGGCTTTTGTGTCAAAGGGGAGTACGGTCAGCCCCTTGAGCAGAAGAGTTACGTGGCTTAAGTTACGTTCAACGCTCTCTGATTTATGCGCCCCGTATGTTAACTCGCTAACCGTAATGGCCGTGGTAAACAGTGGGGTGGAGAGGCTGACGTATGCGCTCACATCCAGCCGGCCTCGCAAGATGGCAACACAGTGGTCAGTATCAAGGATAAAGCTCAAAACTCTACCTCGCGCCCAGTTGCAGCCTCACGCATAGCGTAAATTTCGGCTACCAGATCATCTAAATCTTCTTGGTCCGCCCAACCCCCAAAAGCTCGCATAACCGGATGAATACCTTCGTCTTGGCGGTTGCTATCGGCAGCATCCAGCGCTTCCAAACGGTGTAAGTCCTCAATACTAACCAGGGCTGCCATTGGCTTGCCGCGTCGCAATACAATCAGTCGCTCGCGGCTAAAGGCAACCCGGCTTATAAATTCAGACAATCGAGCTTTTATTTCGGCGATATTTAAGGCGATGGTCATTCTATTTCTCAGTTGGTCATTATGACTATTCAAACAAAAGCAAATTACTTTTGATTGGTGGGGGGGGGATCATCCAGCTTGATTTCTGAAAAGAGACTGGTGTCCTCTGCAATTTCTTTTAGGACCTTGTCCCTGCCGGCCTTTTTAAACAAAGCCTTGGGGTCAGTTATTAATATATGGCCGATTCGTTTGAAGAATGAAACAATACTTTGAATAAGTTGGTGAATAAAATCAGTAACGGTTTGCTGCCTAAAGCCGGCAATCCAACCCAGCAAAAGCTGTAACATCACCACAGACCCGGAGTCGATAGCTATTTGGTTGCCGTCTTCATTACGGATAGCCAGGTAGCCACTGGCAAGCAGAAAAAACATAGCAAAACCCAGCGCAAAACCGGTGATGGGTTTAACCAGATAAGCCATAAGATGCCGGCGATGAAAATCTTGCTTGATCGACACGTGTTCATGCAAATCTTTTAGCAGGCTGAAAACCCCGCCTATCCCTCCGGCGGCGGCCACCGGCCAGGCAGCCAGAACCAGGGCCGTAACTTTGGTATGGCTGCTGCCTTCTAAACCGGAAACTAATCCAGTGGTTGCCAGATAAGCAATCGCCAGGCCAACCAGCCAAAGAATTCCGTAAAAAAATATAAACAGCCCCCAGGTATAAGACCAGCGAAACATAGTTTGCCGGTAGAAAAAGGAGTCTTTGTAATAAGAGGATGAATCTTTGTCGAGGCTCTCCAAACTCTGGTCAGCAACCTTGCCGGATTGAGCCAGGGATTTAATCTTTTCAAGCCCCTGTTGTTGATAAAAGCCGCCAACCCAACTTAGCAAAATCTGGATAGCGACAAAGGTGGAGGAGGTCAGGACCGCTTCAAATAGAAATTCCCGACGCACCGCAAAATTCACTATCAGCGCTGCGGGTATCACAATTAGATACAGTACAACACCGCCAATAACCACGCCGATGATGGGCTGTAAAAGGTAGGAGACAAGTCCCTGATTGCGGAAATCTTGCTCAATTGCCATATGCCGGTAAAGGCGACTTAGCATTACACTTGTTCCGCCCATCCCCCCGGCTAGAGCCGAAGCCCAGGTAGCAATAACCAGGGTCATCGCCGCGCCGCCGCTTGAGGCAAAGAAGGGGTCAAGAAAAATATAACCGGCCAATATAACTGCCAACCAAATTAACCCGTAAAAAAGAATAACCAAGCCTCGGGTGTAAGTTTGACGGAACAAGTTAGACGTATCATTTGTGCTGACCATATTAACCTCTCCTGATAATATACAGTATAATTGACTTTTCATATTTAATCAAAGTTTATTATGTTATGTCGACTTAAATCTTTAACAACAAAAATTCATCATTCATCATTTTATACAAGGAGCCAAAACCAATGCCTAATACAGAACCTATTATCCGGCTTGACCAATTTATGAAGCTGACCGGTATGGTCTGTACCGGCGGGCAGGCCAAGCTGGTCATTCAGGGCGGCGAAGTGTTGCTCAACGGTGCGGTAGAGACGCGACGCAAGAAAAAACTAAAAGCGGGGGATGAAGTGACTTTTGACGGCGAAACCCTTGTTGTTTCCTTTGAGGAACCGGCGGCATGACAGATATCACCCTCCTTTCATGGAACGTCAACGGCATCCGGGCCATCCACAAAAAAGGCTTTCTTACCTGGCTAACCGAAGCCGCCCCGGATATTCTCTGCCTGCAAGAAAGCAGGGCCGAAGAGCCTCAACTGCCCGCCGAACTGGCCCACCCCGCCGGCTACCACGCCTTTTGGAACGGCTCCAAAAGAAAAAAGGGCTACAGCGGCACGGCCTTGCTCACGCGAGAAAAACCGCTATCGGTGCAGTTTGGGCTGGGCATTGAGGAATTTGATCAGGAGGGTCGAACCGTCATCGCCGAATATCCCGGTTTTACCCTGCTCAACTGCTACTTTCCAAATGGAGGCCGAGACCACAAGCGCGTGCCTTTTAAGCTGGCTTTTTACGACGCATTCCTGAGCAAATGCGAGTGGTTGCGCGCACAGGGTCGTCCCGTTATCTTTTGTGGCGATGTTAATACCGCCCACAACGAAATAGATTTGGCCCGGCCCAAGTCGAACCAAAAAACCACCGGCTTTTTGCCGGAAGAGCGCGCCTGGATGGATCAGGCAGTTGAGGCCGGATATGTTGATACTTTTCGACATCTCTATCCCGACCTGGCGGAGCAGTATACCTGGTGGTCGGTCCCTACTAAAGCCAGAGAACGCAACATCGGCTGGCGACTGGATTATTTCTTTGTTTCTCCAGACCTGACTCACCGCATTGCCGATGCCTTCATTCTGACCGGGGTTATGGGTAGCGATCATTGTCCGGTGGGGCTAACTTTGAATATTTAAACTCATAGGCAACTACCTGCCTTGAGCCAAATACGGCGCTTTAGTACGGGTAATTGGTTATTAGTAATTAGTGATTGGGCCAAATTACCAATTACCATTTACTAATTACCGCTATACTCAACATCTAAGTTAGCACAGCTAGGTAGTTACCCTCATAGAAGCTGCCGCGCTTTGTTCTATCAAGTAGCCGATGATATAATCTGAGGCTTGCTTGTACTCAACACTTTTGGATAACAGGTTTAATCTTATTTGTAACTGCTCAGCCTGCCATAGTGTTGACACGTTTTGGTAAATAGTAATTGGTAAATAGTAGTTAAGAATAACCAATTACTATTTACCAATTACCAAATCGCACCTCAAAGCGGGATAGGCTGAGTAGTTACTCTTATTCAACCAAGGACAGACTGCTTGATAGATATTCCCAATAAGCTGGACGCAAAACAATTCACCGTCTCTTACCGCTCTACCGGCCACACCCGTGTTGTGCCGGTAGATGATGAGCTGGAAAATCGTTGGCTGCACAAGATTTTTGTGCTGACACACAAACCGGCCTCGTGGAGTTTTTGGCAATTACTGGCCGCTTTACTGGCTATTTCCTTTTTGGTTGGGCTATGTTGGCGGCTGTTTGCCTCGGCGTCTGTGGTTGCAGCCGGAATTTACCTGGTTTTTGCCTTGACCGACTGGCTGCTGTTGGCGTGGTTGCCCCGTTTAAACCGGTCCTTTGGCCCTGTTGGTCCTCAACTGTTGGTCAACACGGTTCCACGGGTTGGCGCAGCGCTCTTGTCGGCCTTGCTGGCCTGGATATCTGGCTCCCTGGCGGTGGGCTTGTGGACACTTGTTCCGCTTCAGATGGCCGGTACTGTAGCGTATTTATGGGGGGCTTTGTACGAACCCTTTGCCCTGACAACAACTCATCGATCTGTTCAATCCCCTCATTTGCCTCCCGACGCGTCCCCCATCCGCTTGCTGCACCTTAGCGATTTGCATGTTGAACGACTGACCCGGCGAGAGACTCATCTTTTGGAGTTAGTTGAGCAAGCCCGGCCCGATGTTATTGTCATTACCGGCGATTATCTTAACCTCTCTTACGTGGATGACCCAACTGCCCGCGCCGAGGTGCGTAAGGCGTTGGCCCGGCTTAGCGCCCCGTATGGCGTTTATGCTGTTCTGGGCAGCCCGCCGGTTGATCCCCGCAATACCACCCCATCTCTTTTTGACGGGTTGAATATCCGCTTGCTGCGGGATGAAGTCGCTATCCTCACCTTTGCCGATGGCCGCACGCTGTCGTTGTTGGGGATGGACTGCGAGCATAATTTTGAATCAGATAGCCCGGTATTTCATCAACTTGTTGACCTGGCTCCCACCGACTCGATGCGCGTGCTGCTGTACCACTCGCCGGAGTTGATGCCGTTGGTGCAACAATTTCCAATTGACCTGTACTTGTGTGGACACACTCACGGCGGGCAAATTCGTATGCCCTTATATGGGGCTATACTCACCAGTACTGTCACCGGCAAACGGTACGAGATGGGACCTTATGTTGAGCAAGACACAACGCTCTACATAAGCCGGGGTATTGGTTTAGAAGGTTTAGGCGCGCCGCGTATGCGTCTGTTTTGCCCGCCGGAGATTATTTTGTTTACCTTGTCAGGGAACAACTCACCATCCCACCTTTAATCTATTCTCTTGAAAGCGGGTGGTCTTCTTGTTAAGCCTAAATTTCGCACTTTAATAAACGAATAAACAAGACGAATAAGCCTGCCTGAGTTGTGGCAGTTTCAAAAATGGCTCAAATACGGGGACAGATAGGTTTTGCAACGCGTCCGCTACTGCAAATGGCGCTGT
>JAJRVO010000192.1 GCA_024277275.1 Chloroflexota bacterium | reverse complement strand
CTGCCAGCCTGTTGATTTTGGGCATAAATGTATGCGGTGGATATTGGGCTTGACCGGCGGCCTGCCAAAATAGTTGTTGATTTAGCTCACTCCAGATCACCCAAAAGAATGATCCAATAAGTCACTCTTTTGTTGCTCTAAAATCATCCGCTTTCATGATGACGGATAGCGCTAACTGGGGTATCCTTCTTGCTGAAAGTGGTTTGAATAGACTTTATAGAGATTTAAGTTATGTCAATAATTAAGAACCGCGGATTGGCAGGAATTCGCGGATAAGGGCAGAAAAATCCGCGTTTTTCTGAAAATCCGCGGTTCTGATGGTCAGGCAAATTAAATCACTATAATGTCTAATACACCTGATTTAATAGTTGGGCGTCAATTCATTTGTCGCCAACCAAACAAAAAAGGAGTTAACTATGCCATTAAAAGTTGGAGAACCCGCTCCAGATTTTAGTTTAAAAAACCATCTTGGGAAGATCACGCGTTTAAGCGATTACCGTGGAACACGCAACGTAGCGCTGGCATTTTTCCCGTTAGCCTGGACCCCGGTCTGAACCAGCCAGATACCATCCTATCAAGCCGCACTCTACCGGTTTGAAGGGATGCAGACCCAGGTTCTGGGTCTAAGCGTTGATAGCGAGCCGTGTCTGTTAGCATGGGCGGAGAGTTTAGACGGTATCACCTATCCCCTCTTAAGCGACTTTTTTCCGCACGGGGAGATTGCTCAAACCTACGGCGTTCTGCGTTCGGAAGGCCATTCCGAACGGGCTATCTTTGTTATTGATAAACAAGGCATTATCCGGTACGCGCAAGTGTATGACATCGACAAGCAGCCGGACAACGAAGAGTTGTTACGCGTTCTGGCCGAAGTTGACCCACAAGCCGCCGCAACCGCCCCATCCATCGATGCGTCATTGGAAGCGGAGCCGGCAGCCGACGTGGTAATGTACTGCACGCCGTGGTGTCCGGCTTGCAAAAGAGCGCGCAATTATTTGGATGAACTCGGCGTTGAGTTTGTTGAGATCAACATTGCCCGTAACCATGCCGCCGCCGAACAGGTACGTCAATGGGCCGACGGCAACGCCACAACGCCCACCTTCAATGTCAAGGGCAAAATTATTGTTCAGTTCGATAAACGCTCAATCAATGAAGCGCTGGGATTACCTGACCACTTTTAACCTATTTGCTTTAAAAACCAAATAAATAATCAAAGAGACCTGGCCTGTCAGGTCTCTTTGATTCATCCCCAAGTAATGTTTTAACCCGCCGTTGTGTTTACCGCTCGACTCGTGCTATACTGCCAAAAGAAAATTCACTGCCACCGGCTGGAGCGCAGCCATTGTGGCAGAGATGATGGCTCAAGGACAAACGCCACATGGGGCGAGAGGCGTAGAGAATCAGGTCCCGGCCCGCCCCTTTGTAGAAGCGCTTCGACGGCGGGGCATCAGCGTTACGGAACAGGCAATTACCAAGTCATAAAGAGAGCGGTAAATATCTCGACAGATAAAAAACTTGAGTTGGGCAATTCGCCAAATTAACGCCAAAATTTTAATTGGACGCGGATTTACGCAGATTTTGCAGATTCTTCTCTTTTAATTTTTGACCCAATCCGCACAATCCGTGTTTATCTGCGTCCCATAATTTTACTCTTGAACTGAGGTTATAAAAGGAGCGCCACAATGGAATTTTCAGAAATCATCAAAAAACGATACAGTGTTCGGGCCTACAAAGCCAGGCCAGTGGAGGATGATAAACTGGGCCAGGTATTGGAAGCAACTCGGCTGGCACCAACTGCGGCCAACCGGCAACCTTTCCGGCTTATTGTAATCCGCACCGCCGGTCGAGAAACGGAATTGCGGCGCATCTATGACCGGGATTGGTTTACCCAGGCGCCGCTGGTTATCTGCGCTTGCGCTATTCCGGGACAGGCGTGGGTTCGTTACAAAGACAACAAAAACTACAGTGATGTAGACGTGGCTATCGTGGTCGATCATTTGACGTTGGCCGCTGCTGATTTGAGGTTGGGCACATGCTGGGTAGCCTCGTTTGATATGCAAGCCGCTCGTGAGATATTACGCCTGCCCGACGAGGCGGAACCGGTGGCCTTCACGCCCCTGGGATATCCAGCCGATCAGCCCGGCCCCAAAGAACGCAAGGCGTTATCTGAATTGGTACGTTATGAGAGATGGTCGGGAGAGTAAGTTGACGCTTACTGCGGCAACTTGTTATTGACTTGAATACACCGCCACCCCATCGCCCTCGTACACCATCGGCCAGCCGACAATCTGCTCCAGCCACGGTCCGGCTGTCCGGTCGTGGTCGATAATATACCGCACGTTATGCTCTGCCAGCGCGGCCTGAATGGCCGGTCGGATGGCTGCCGGGTCAGTTAGAGACACGCCCTCTGGTCCCAGTAACAGATACAAAAAAACCTTGTCCAGACTGCCCCGGTCTAAATAAGCCGCCTGACTCTCCGGCAATCGAGCCAGCCAGCCCCCAACTCACGGCTTGCTATGGATGGTTTGCGCGTGAAGCAAAAAGTTGGCGTCCCATTTAATATCCAAAACGGCATACGTCTCTTGTTCTGAGGCGGCGATGTGGTAAAAATCCGGCAGCTTTGTCGGCGATAAACGCAGGGGAATGGTTGAGTATTCCAGGATAATGAGCAAAGCAACGGCCAGGTATAGGTAGGTTGAGGGGTTGCGTAAAAGGGGCAAGGGTACAGGGGAGCGGGGGAGCAGGGGTGATTTGTTTGATTTGTTGATGAAGGGCCGGTGGGTTTTACGCTGTACCCAATCGGCGGCTGTTGCCAGGCCGTAGGCGGCCAGCATAGCCAGGGCCAGCGAGGTCATCACCACAAAGCGGCCGGGGATGCCGGTGATGGAGAAAATGGGGATAGCAGTAGCCAACCATTGATAAGGGAGCGACAACCCAAAAAGCTGCCCGTCAACTTGCAGTTGCGGCCCCAAAGCCAGCAGGGTAAAACCCAGAGCGACCAGCAGCCACCAAAACGCCTGCCGCCGCCAACGACGGCCAACTATCCCGATCAGGCTTAACGCCAATACCGTATACCCCAGGTAGGCCGATGCGCCCGGCTCTCGGTTATGGGCGGCGTAGGAAATCCAGACATCCTCAAACCAACCGGCCCAGGTTGAGGGAGGGCCGGGAACCCAAAAACTGAACAAATCGGCTGAATGGCGCAAGGGGTTGTGCGCGCCAACCAGCGTGGTAGACCCCAAAAGTTGAAACATCGGCAGTAAAAGGGGAGATAGGATGAGTATCGCTGTTAGCAGAACCAGGGAAATTCGGGTAGAGCGGGTGAGAAAATAGTAATTGGTAATTGGTAATTGGTAATTGGTAATTGGTAATTTATTGATTTGCTGATTTCTATTGGGCCAGAAAATGATGGCTAGAGACAACAGGCCGCAATAAATAACATAGTACCAGGAGTTGAGGGCATTGAAAACCAAAAAGAAGACGGCTAATACCGCTGAACGTTTGGAGCCTTGTCGCACAAATTTGAGCAAAAAAAGGATGTAAAAGGGAATCCACTGCACGGTTGATAAATTCAGATGGCCCAAATCAATGCGCAGGAAGTGGTAGGGAGAGAGCATAAAGATTAAGCCGGCCACAAAGCCGGCGGCTCGGTGATTGGTTAGATAGAGGGCCAGTAGATATGTACCCCACCCGCCAAGCGCAAACGAGAGCAGAATCATCAAATTGTAGGTTACGTCGCCGCCAAACAAGCCGTACAGCGGCAGGGCTAACAAGCCATCGGATACATCGAGGGGGTGAAAGAGCAGGGTCACGCCTTTGGGGTAGAAGAGATAGTTTGTAAAAAAGGGGGATTGGCCCAGCGCCAGCAGCGACCGGCGCGTCCACCACAAGGCCCACATATTTTGCCCCCAATCGCCCAGACCGGGGACCCACCCCTGCATATGCGTTACCATAGGCCAGGTGGCAAACAGGCTGATTAGGGCGTAGCCTATTCCGGGTAGCGACAGACTTAATTTTAGGTTTCTCTTCATTCGCCTATTTGTTGGCGGTGTCCCTGAAAAACTTTAAAGGTTGGATACCGCAAAATATAGTGGTGATGTTGTCCCATTGGACCGCCGGATTCGGCCATTGTAGTTGGTGAAGATTTTTCCTTAAGACACGTCATTCACCCGGTCGTTGGCCCAAGTCCAAATGCGGTCGGCCAGATGGTAGGCGGTTTCTCGGTCAAAGGTTGACTGAACAGTAGCGGGCAACAAATCATACCGCCACTGGACGGCAAAACGGTTAAGAACATCTACCTGTAGAAATTCAGAGGGGACCTGCACATTACTGTTTCGGCAGAGGTCAATCAACAACCTTAAGTTGTGCGTGCGGGGGAAGTCAATCGCTTGGCGCAACAAAATTGCCTTCAGAGATTTTTCAATTGCTTGCTGAATGTGGAAGCCAATAATTTCATCGGACATATCCGGGTCAGTCAGCCACTTTGCCACTGCTATCAAATCTTGTTGCGCTTTTTCTAAAGAGATCAGGGCTACTTCTAACTCAGGCGGTATGTTAGCGCCGGGCTGTGAATTATGGTTGGGCATATAAGACACGTCCCTCCTTTAAGGAACGATAATAAACAGTCCCCGGCACGCGTCCATACCGATCGAACTGAACTTCTGAAACGACAACTAAATCAATGGGCAGCATAAAATCGCGGAGCGCCCGATCCAGGCGCAGCGCCTCATCATATTGCTCGGCGACTTCTTTTTCAACCACAAGCAAGTCCAAATCGCTACCTGGTTGAGCTTCGCCTCTGGCATTTGAGCCAAACAAGATGATTTTAACAGGTGAAGCCAAAGCAACCAGGCGCTCAACAATCTCATCCAGGGTTTCCGCAGGTATACTTTGACCAATCGTAACACCCATTTTTTCTGGTCCTTTCAACGGCACTTTGTCAGGCATTTTTGTTACAAAGTTAGTTTAGCACAGCCCCCGGCAATTGTCGAGTAGATAGAACACCGGAGTGTTTGCAAACGCTGCGTGTTCTCATCTGTATCTGTATTAGAGGGAAGACTGAACAGTTACACATCTCATACGACTTTTTATCTATTCCCCCACCACCATGCCGATTTCAACGAAATCCCCGCCGCTTTGTACGGGCAGTCGTTCCAGAGTATCGCTACGATACAGTCCGGCAATTAAGCGATAGACGCCGGGCGGAGCATCAGGTTGAACTTGAAAGGCGTAGTCATCAACGACCGGCCGGCCGGGTTGCCAGAGCGAGACATCGTACCAGCCGCCGCCGGGCCGGTTGTCGCGTTGGCCCCTAACCTGCCCATCGGG
>JAJRVO010000191.1 GCA_024277275.1 Chloroflexota bacterium | reverse complement strand
GTGCGAGACTTTTCGCTGCTGCCTTACGGCGGCGCGGGGCCGCTACACGCCGTAGACCTGGCCCAGGAACTGGATATGAAGCGCGTCATTGTGCCGCCCTATCCGGGGACGCTCTCGGCGCTGGGCTTGCTTGTCGCCAATACCCGCTACGATTATGTAGCCACAACGGCGGTCAATGAAGATACGGTCGTCGCCGCCGACCTGGAAAGTCGCTTTGCCGAATTAGAGGCCGAAGGCAAGGCCCAACTGCAAGCCCAAAACGTACCTGAAGCCAACATCCGGCTGGTTCGCTCCGCCGATTTGCGCTACGAGGGCCAATCTTACGAGTTAAACACCCCGGTCCCCGGCAGCGACCCACTCACCGATGAAGCCGTGCGCGAGGTCATTAGCGACTTTCACAAGCAGCACTACCAAGTCTACGCCTACGGCTCGGTGGATGAAAAGGTAGAGTTTATCAACCTGCGGGTCACGGCCATCGGGCTGGTGCCGGAGGTTAAACTTGGCGAGGCCCAGGTTGTCGATGAAGGCGATGCGGTAACAGGAAAACGACAAGTCTATTTCTTTGACCACGGTTTTGTAGAGACCCCCATTTATGACCGGGCCAGGCTATCGCCGGGCGCAACCTTCACCGGCCCGTGTCTGGTAGAGGAGATTGTCTCGACCACGGTAATTCCGCCCGGAGCAACCGCGCGGGTAGACGAGTACGGCAGTATGATTATTGAATGGCGCTAAAGGATAATTTATCAATGACCTACCAAGCTGATCCAATCACTATGCAAGTAATTCGCTACGCAATGGAGCAAGTGGCCGATGAAATGGGCCATACGCTGGTGCGCACCGCCCGCTCCACCGTCATCAAAGAAATTGTCGATATTAGCTGCGCCGTTTTTGACCGCTACGGCAACACCATTGCCCAGGCCCACCACGCGCCGATGTTGCTGACCGGCTTTGAAATCCCGATGCGTTCCCTCCGGGCCACCTTCACCGACGACCAACTGGACGATGGGGACGTAATTGTCTTTAACGACCCCTACATTGGCGGGCAACACGTGATGGATTTGGTGACGATTGCCCCGGTCAAAATAGAGGGCGAAATTGTGGGCTTTGTCGGCAGTATTGCCCACCACAGCGATATGGGCGGGGCCGCGCCGGGAGGCGTTGCCGGCGGCTTCAACGAGATTTACCTGGAAGGCATCCGCCTGCCGATGGTCAAGCTCTACAAAAAATTTGAGGAAGACCCCGAACTATTCGGCATTATCCGCAACAACATCCGCGTGCCGGACAAGACGTTGGGCGATATGCGCGCCCAGGCTTCCGCCGATTTTGTGGGCGTGCGCCGCTTCAAAGAAATCTACGCCCGTTACGGGGGAGAAGTCCTGCAAAAATCAATGGAGATGTTGCTTGACTACTCCGAGAAGCGAATTAGAGAAGGACTGAAGGATTTGGCAGATGGAACCTATAGCGGCGTCGATCATGTGGATGACGACGGGCGCACGGATGAACCGATCAGGCTCCAGGTCAACATCCACAAAAAGGGCGACGAGGTGACGGTTGATTTTAACGGCACGGCCAAGCAAGTGCAGGGCAACATCAACTGCCCCATTGCCACCGTTCACGCCGCCGTCTACTACGCCCTCATTGCCGTGGTCGACCCGCACGTGCCGCCCAACTCCGGCTGTTACCGCCCCTTCACCATCGAGGCCGAAGAGGGACTGATTGTTAACCCCAGAATGCCGGGAGCCGTCGGCGCGCGGACCAACACCACCCAAAAAATCACCGAGGCGATGATGCTGGCCCTCTCGGAGGCCGCGCCGGAGCGGGTGATGGCCGGTTGTCACGGCAACATCACCAACTGCGGCTTTAGCGGCTTTTACCCGGATAGCGGCAAGCGTTTTGTTTATATCGACATCCAGGGCGGCGGGGCCGGAGCGCGCCCCACCAAAGACGGGCGCGACGGGCAGGACTCGCATCTGGCCCGCTTCCGCAACACGCCCATTGAGGCCGTGGAGATGGAGTACCCGGTTCGCATTGAGCGTTACGAGTTAATTCCCGACTCCGGGGGCGCGGGCAAATACCGGGGCGCGTTGACGGTACGCCGTGATATTCGGATACTGATTGACGATGTTTCCTTTGCTCGCTACTGGGACCGGCAAAAGTTCGCGCCCTTTGGGTTATTTGGGGGCAAGCCGGGCAGCAAAGGCTACTTTGTTCTCAACCCCGGCACGGATAAGGAACAACCGCTCAAATCGAAGGGGCTGGATTACCTCAATGCGGGGGATGTAGTCAGCCTGCGCTTGCCCGGCGCGGGCGGCTACGGCGACCCCGCCGAACGCGACCAGGCGGCATTACTGGCCGACGTACGCGACGGCAAGGTCAGCCTGAAAAGCGCCCGCGAGGATTACGGAGTCGTCATCGACCCGGAGACGCTGGCAATAGATGAGGTAGGGGCATAACCGTTAGGCAATATATCGAGAAAACCGCAACTAAAATTCTTAAACACAGAGGACACTGAGAGAACACAAAGTACACAGAGATTCTTTGTGAACTTTGTGGCTGCTTTGTGTTCTTTGTGTTTAAGCTTTTATTTTGGGATAACATCATACCGGCACAGAGGAAACTTAATGACCGTCCAAAAATAACTTCCCGTTTTAGGAGTCAAAAAGTGCACTTTTTGACTCCTTTTGCAGGAACTTATTTTTAGCTGATTACTTAATGGAATCTCTGCTAAAACAATGGGACGGAGAAAATATCATTGTCCGTTTCGACCGGCAAAGCGGGGCCGGAACGCGCCTCTATTGCCGGCGTGTTCGAGGTGGCGACATCGCTAACCGTTGGCTGGATTGTGTTCCTGGAGCCTATAACTTTCCGCCAATGCGTGGGGGTGGTCTTAATAGCAACTGCATTGTTTCTGACACGCTATCTTGAGGTCAATATTAGCGGCACAATTTAGCGTAATTGAAACTGTATTTTTCATAGGAACCAAAATGGAGTCCAAAGCGAAGATTTGGTCAAAATGAGACTTTGATTCAAAGTTCCGCTAACGCTACACTTTGAACTCCATTTACCTCTATTTTATATGAGGAGAAAACAATGGATTTTAAATTAACCGAAGAACAAGAGATGTTTCGGCAGGCGGTGGCTGATTTTGTCGATAAAGAAGTGACGCCCATTGCCGAGGAACTGGACGAGCAAGAGGCATTTACCTGGGAGCCGTTCCGCAAGATAGCCGGGCTGGGCTGGCTGGGCATCCGCTACTCTGAAGCCTATGGCGGGGGAGAGGCCGATACGATGACCTACAACCTGATGTGCGAGGAACTGGCCCGAGGTTCCCTGGCCGTGGCGGCCACAGTGGCAATGCAATCCCTGATGGGGACGGACTTTATTTACCGCTTTGGCACGGAGGAGCAAAAGCAAAAGTGGCTGGTTCCGGCCCTACGGGGAGAAAAGATAGGCGTCATCGCTATGACCGAGCCGGAAGCCGGATCTGACCTGGGCGGCATTCGCACCACAGCGGTTAGAGATGGCGGGGGCTACCTGATTAACGGCACAAAAATGTGGATCACCAGCGCTACCGTGGCCGATTTTTTCACCGTTGCCGCTAAAACCGACCCCGAGGCGGGTTTTCGCGGGGTAGACCTGTTTCTGGTCGAAAAGGAAAGAGAGGGGGTAAGCGTGGGTCGCCAGATTAAGAAGTTGGGCACGCGAGCCTCGGAAACATCAGAGGTGATTTTGGAGAACGTGTGGATTCCGGCGGAAAACCTGTTGAGCGATGAAGAAGGCCAGGGCATGATGCTGTTACGCGGCATCTTGAACCAAATCCGAGTGATGACCGGCGCGCTAAGTTTGGGTCTGACCCAGGCCGCGCTGGATAGCTCGCTGCGTTATGCCCAGGAGCGACAGGCATTTGGCCGGCCTATTATCAAATTCCAGGCCATTCAGCACAAACTGGCTGAGATGGCCACCCGGCTGGAAGCGGCCCGCAGTCTGGTTTATCGGGCCACCTGGCTGATTGACGAGGGAACCCCGGACACCAAAATCTCGGCGATGGCTAAATTATTTGCCTCAGAAACGGCGGCTTACGTGGTCGATGAAACAACCCGTATTTTTGGGGCTTATGGCTACGCAATGGAATATGACGCTCAACGTTATTTCCGTGACGCTCGTTTTCTGCTTTACGGTGGGGGAACCTCGGAGATTCTTAAGACGATGATTGCGCGTGAATTAACATAATAGAGTTTTATGAGTTTGGTGAGTTTGGTGAGTTGTAGCCGATAAACATAGCGCGGCAAGCCGCAAATGAACAATGAACAATGAGTAATGAGCAAATAAACTCAGATAAAAAATCAAAAAGAAAAAGAATCTGTGAAAATCTGTATTCATCTGTGGATAATAATTCTCGCGGACGACGCAAATGTTGCGAGG
>JAJRVO010000190.1 GCA_024277275.1 Chloroflexota bacterium | reverse complement strand
TGCTGCTTGCGGTCCGAGAAAACGCTGCACTTCTTGTCCCTGGCTGTCAAAAACCAGGGTGGTGGGATGGCCCAGGATGCGATATTGGCGCATAATCTTTGGGCCGTCTCCTACATCGGCATTGATTCGCTTTACAACAATCTGCTCCCCGTACTGCTGCTCTACCCCATCCACGATGGGAGTCATTTTGGCTCAAGACGGTCAGTCGTCGGTGTAGAAATAGACCAACGTTGGCTCATTTGCCACGGGCAGCGGAGAGGGCGCAGCGCCACCACAAGCTGCCGGCAGAAGAGCAAAGATAACAATCAGCGGGAATAGTGTTAGAATTTTTTTCATCAAAACCTACCGTGATGCGTGAGGAGTGATACGTGAGAAAAAATCACGTATCACTCCTCGCTAAGTTTGAGATAATCATTTGCCTCGTTTCCAAATCGGAGTTTGGAAACAAGAAACTGTCCTAATTTTCCGGGGGATAATTAATCTCTTCCAGTAATGCCTTGATATTATCCCAGCTTTGTGGCGGCTCCTGCCATTCTACTGTGACCATTTTGGTGTCTTGGGCGGCCACAATGCTTTCGACCCCTTCTAACTCGCCAACTTCGCTTTGAATAGCGTGGATACAGTGCCCGCACGAAATATTTGGAACTTTGAATGTTTTGGTTTGCATCGTAGTTTCTCCTTAAAAACTGTTGATATATTTTGAATAGATATTTAAACCTCAGCCAAGTTTTTCCCTGGCATTGAACACGCCCATAATTTGGTCAATCATTTGCGCTCGCTTAACCGAGTCATCACTGCGCAGGGCGGTGGTGACGCAGGTATGCAGGTGACGGTCGAGCATCAAGGCGCTGACCTTGTGCAGCGCGGCCTGAACGGCATTGACTTGGTTGACAACATCGACACAACAGGCCTCGTTTTCAACCATCTTGACCACGCCTTTTACGTGACCCTCGATGCTTTTTAGCCTGTTTATGATTTTTGCGGTTTCTTCATCGGTCACGATACCTGTTCCTATCGCTGACGCTATTTCCGGCAGCAGCAGGCTTAAAGATTTTGAATCAACCAGGCCGGCACCAAACGATTGGCATAATTATTCAACATAGTGAACGTTCCGGTCACCAGTAACACACCAATAATCAGCAGAAAAGTGCCGCTGACCCGCTCAATCAGCCGCATGTGCCGGTTGAGCGCCCTCAAGCGGTCGGTGGCCCTGGTCAGCATCCAGGCCGTTGCCATGAAGGGGATGGCCAACCCCATTGAGTAGACAAAAAGATAAAACATCGCCAGGCCGACATTTTGCCCCTGGAACGCCAGGGTCAGAATAGCGCCCAACAGCGGGCCAATGCAGGGAGTCCAGCCGGCGGCAAAGGTCATGCCGATAAACGCGCTGCGCCCATAACTTGGGGGCTGGCTGTGTCCGTACTCCAGCCGTTTCTGCATGTTGAAAAAAGTAATGGTAATAACCCCCATTGTGTGCAGGCCAAAGATAATCAGCCAGATGCCCCCAATCCAGACCAGGTATTTGGAAAACGTATCCATAACGCCGCCCAAAAAACCGGCCGGCACGCCAAAGACCACCACAAAGATAAAGGTAAAGCCGGCCACAAACATAGCCGCGTGGGAGAAAACCAGTTTCCGAGGCGGCGGCTCATCGCCGGTAATGGTTGTGCCGCTCAAATAGCCCAGGTAAACCGGAACCAGGGGCAAGACACAGGGCGAGATAAAAGATAGCAATCCGGCAATAAAGGCCGCCAAAACGGTGATGTTTTCAATCCCCAATTAATACTCTCCTTTTGTGACTTAGACCCTAAAGGTTTCGGCAAACTTGTTTGCACAACCTTTAGGGTCTTCATTCCAAAGTAACGTTAAAAACTCGTCAGTCTATTGATTCATTACCATCTCATATCCGGCTGATTCCCAGTCAACCATGCCGCCGTCTACTTCCAAGACGTTGGTGTAACCCAGGTCGACCAGAGCCTGGGCAGACTGCGTGCTCATATTGCCGCTACGGCAGTAGAGGACGATGGGCGCGTCTTTAGCGGGCAGCTTGTCCAGGTTGTCGACAATCTCGTTAAAGGGAATAGAGACATCAGTTTGAGGGATATCTCCGGCATACGGAATGTGGACATTGACCAGAGTAAAGTTCTTGGTTGGGAGCGCGTCCGCCAATTGCTGCACGGTGATGTCGGTAAAACCATCGGTGTTTTTAGGGAGCGACATCAAATCTATGGCGGTTGCCTCAGCCGCTTCTTGAGGAGCCACCGGCGGCTCGGATTGGGTTGTAGTCGCCGGCGCTTGAGCGCAAGCGGCTACAACCAAGGTTAGCACGGTTAAAACAGAAATTAGTATCCATCTACTTTGGGTAAACATTTATTCCTCTCCTTAAAACAGAATATGAAGGCGGAATTGGTAGTGAGCGATAGCTCGCGACGCCTTCGCAAAGTTGAAAGATTTTTTTGTGATAGAATAAGCATACTTCAAATCAAGCGCGGTCAACAGCGCCTTTTGACCTGTTTTTACCCCCGCCAAATGGCCCATTGCCTGCGCCATTGTGTAAACAAAAACCGGCGAGACTCTGCTTGAGGACCTCAATTTTTATTTTACAGATACAAAATAGCAGCAATTCCCGGTTTGACAATTAGGGTGTAAAAATTGTTGCAATTGTGGGCATTTCAGAGCAGAATTTTCAGAATGATAGATTTTTGATTCGTTAATTCTGCCAATTCTGCTCTTACATTGACAAAAATCAGCCCGAC